>JARFQH010000191.1 GCA_029287875.1 Desulfobacteraceae bacterium
CGCCAACCTGACGGTCAACCCCTTGAGCGCCGTTACGACGGTCACCGTTCAGATCGTCACGCTGCTGGTCGGCGACCAGGAGTTCGACAGCCCCAAGACGCTGGCCGCCTTTGCCCTCGGCCTGCTGCTGTTTGTCATCACCTTGATCCTGAACATCATCGCCCTTTATGTGGTTCGTAAATACCGGGAGCAGTATGAATAAGACATCCAAACCGGCAGCCGCACCTGCCGCCGATTCGACCCGAACGATCGACCTCGTCAACCGCAGTCTTCCCCGGCGCTACAGAGCCGAGAAGCGGTTTCGCTTTTACGGCATCGGGGCCATCGTCCTCAGCCTGCTCTTCTTGTCCTTCCTTTTCATCAGCATCGCGGGAAAGGGGTATCCGGCCTTCCAGAAGACATTTATCGAATTGACCATTTTTTTCGATCCCGACGTGCTGCGGCAGGACGCACTGGCCACGGCCGATTACGGCAAACTGGTCAAAGCCTCCCTGAGCCAAACGTTCCCCGATGTGACCGGACGCCGTGAAAAGCGGGACCTCTACGGATTGGTCAGCTCCGGGGCGGCGTTCAAGCTGCGGAATATGGTCCTCAAGGACCCGGATGTTATCGGTCAGACCCTGCCGGTCTGGGTAACGGCAAACGACGACGTCGACATGCTGATCAAGGGCCATTTCGACCGCACCGCCGCCGAGGGAGAGCGCCGCATAAGCGACAACCAGATTGCCTGGATCGAGCACCTCGAAAAGGACAACCGGATCGAAAAACGGTTCAACCGCACCTTTTTCACCGCCGGCGACTCGCGCGAACCCGAGCTCGCCGGAATCTGGGGCGCGACAGTCGGCTCCTTTCTCACCCTGGTCATTACACTGGTTCTGTCGTTTCCGATCGGGGTGGCGTCGGCCATATACCTGGAGGAGTTCGCACCCAAAAACCGCTGGACCGATTTGATCGAGGTCAACATCAACAACCTGGCGGCCGTACCCTCGATTGTCTTCGGGCTTCTGGGACTGGCGGTCTTTCTCAATTTCTTCGGGCTGCCCCGTTCGGCGCCGCTGGTCGGCGGACTGGTGTTGACCCTCATGACGCTGCCGACCATCATCATCGCCAGCCGGGCGTCGCTCCAGTCCGTGCCGCCGTCGATCCGGGAAGCCGCCCTGGGTGTGGGCGCCTCGAAGATGCAGACGGTGGCCCATCACGTCTTGCCGCTGGCCCTGCCGGGTATGCTGACCGGAACGATCATCGGTATGGCCAGGGCCCTGGGCGAATCCGCGCCGCTGCTCATGATCGGCATGGTGGCCTTCATCGTCGACATTCCCCGCGGGTTCACCGATCCGGCCACAGTCCTGCCGGTTCAGATTTACCTGTGGGCCGACAGCCCGGAGCGGGCGTTCGTCGAACTCACATCCGCCGCCACCATGGTGTTGCTGGCCTTTTTGATCGTCATGAACGCCGCCGCGGTGATCTTGCGAAGGCGCTTCGAGCGCCGGTGGTAATTTAATAAAAGTTTAACAATACGCTCACATACCGCTAACAGTCGATTTGCATATTCACCCAGTTTTGACCAATAGCCGTATGAAAATGCGGCCGAAATCGAACACGAACCGGATTAATCCATCACATTATCGAGACAAAAAGGAGGAAGACATGATCAAGAAAACTGTTCTGCTCGCCGCTTCACTCTTGTTCGCTGCAGCCCTGTTCAGCGGTGCAGCTATCGCCCAATCCGCCAGGGATTACATCAGCATCGTCGGCTCCTCCACCGTTTATCCTTTTGCGACGGTGGTGGCCGAGCAGTTCGGCAAAACCACGAAATTCAAGACGCCCAAGATCGAATCGACCGGTTCGGGCGGCGGTTTCAAGCTCTTCTGCGCCGGCGTGGGCACCGAGAATCCGGACATCACCAACGCCTCGCGGGCCATGAAAAAAAGTGAATTCGACACCTGCCAGTCCAACGGAGTCAAAGACATCGTCGAGGTCAAGATCGGTTACGACGGCATCGTGGTGGCCAACTCCAAAAAGGCGCCGGCGCTGCAGCTGACGCGCAAAGACATCTTCCTGGCCCTGGCCAAGGATGTCCCGGATCCCAAGGGCGGCGAGAAGGCCGTCGCGAATCCCTACAAAACCTGGAAAGACGTGAATCCCGCCCTGCCGAACGTCAAGATCGAGGTGCTGGGACCGCCCCCCACCTCCGGCACGCGGGATGCCTTCGTCGAACTGGTCATGGAACCGGGGGCCGAAGAATTCGGCTGGATCAAAGCCCTGGCCAAGAGCGACAAGAAAAAATTTCAGGCGATTTCACAGACGGTCCGCGAAGACGGCGCCTACGTCGAGGCCGGTGAAAACGACAACCTGATCGTGCAGAAACTCGAGGCCAATCCCGATGCGCTGGGAGTCTTCGGGTTCAGCTTCCTGGACCAGAACACGGATAAAATCCAGGGCTCCTATGTCGACGGCGTGCAGCCGACATTTGAAAACATCGCCTCCGGGAAATACCAGGTTTCGCGTCCGCTCTTCTTCTACGTCAAAAAAGCGCATGCGGACGTCATCCCGGGTATGAAGGAATACCTGGCTGAATTCACCAGCGAGAAAGCCTGGGGCGAAGAGGGATATCTGACCGAAAAAGGGCTGATTCCAATGCCCACCGCCGAGCGCAAAGCGTATCAGGAAGCCGTCAAGACGATGAAACCCCTTTCCATGTAGTCAGCGGCGAGCGTGCAGGCCGGGTTCCTCCCCCCGGCCTGCACGAACTCTCGAACCACCGGCGACCGATGGAAAGGCGGCGGTTTGATCATTTGACAGAGCGCTTACGATTGGATAAATACGGCACCGGGATTACGGGCCTGTCGATTTAGGAACCAGCTGTATGAAAGTCCTCACGCCCATCAGGGGCACTCGGCCGTCTCCAACTTTCAACAAAGAACCGGCAAGAGAAAGAATTGACGTTGACATTGAAATGACCAACAAACCGCAAACCGGTCAAAAACTGGTCAGCCGCGAAAACCGCAACACTGTCGGTGACATCACGGTCGAGAATCCGCGCATGACCTGCCGCGAGGTCAATGTCTTCTACGGCGACAAGCAAGCCATCAATAATGTCTCGCTCGACATCGGACGCAATGAGGTTATCGCCATGATCGGTCCGTCGGGCTGCGGCAAATCGACCTTCATCCGTTGTTTGAACCGCATGAACGACACCATCGACACCTGCCGGGTCACCGGGGAGATCAAACTGGATGCGGTCGACATCTACGACAGGAACATCGACGTCGTCCCCCTGAGGGCGCAGATCGGGATGGTTTTTCAAAAACCGAATCCCTTCCCCAAGTCGGTTTACGACAATGTGGCCTATGGACCGAAGATTCATGGCTTGGCGCCGAGCAAGACCGTTCTGGATGAAATCGTTGAAACCTCCCTCAAGAAGGCCGGCCTATGGGAGGAAGTCAAGGACCGCTTGGACCAGCCGGGTACCGGACTGTCAGGCGGCCAGCAGCAGCGACTGTGCATCGCGCGGACCATTGCGGTGAATCCCGAGGTCATTCTGATGGACGAACCCTGCTCGGCCCTCGACCCAATCGCCACCTCGGTGATCGAAGACCTGATCAACGAGCTGCGAAAGCAATACTCCATCGCCATCGTCACCCATTCCATGCAGCAGGCCGCACGGGTCTCCCAGCGCACCGCCTATTTCCACCTCGGCGATCTCATCGAGGTCGGCCCCACCAAACGGATTTTCACCAATCCCCGCCACCAGTTGACCCAGGATTACATCACCGGCCGTTTCGGTTGATACCGATCGACGAATGTCGGTTATTCAATGTCTTTCATTAGGATTTGAATGAGTTCGTCTGCCCTGTGCGAATGGCATCGACAACCAGTTTTCCAGTCAGTTTAATTTTCTCCAACCTGTTTTTCTTTTTGTTCATTATGATGTCATAAAGATCTTCCCGTGTTCGCGGCGGCCTCACTTCAGCAAGCTTTTTCAATAAAGTAATGGCTTGGGTCGGGCAAGTGGTGACGCAGATACCACATCCGAGACATCTTTCTGGCGCCACGAGCGCATATTGTTTTTCTTCAGAAACGGTCACCGCATCGACTTGGCACCTCTTCTCACAGGCGCCGCAGGCTTCGCATTTGTTTGCGTCCACTTCTGCAAGAAAGTTTGAGGCCCAATACTCCAATGGCTTGGGAAGACTTTTGTGAACCGCCAGCATGCCGCAACAGCATCCGCAGCATGAACAGATGAAATCGACTTTCTCGGTATTTGACGGTTGAAGAACCAATCCTTTTTTCTGGTTCTCCTCCAATATCGCCAGTGCCTCACCTCTGGCAATCTCTCTACCATTGCCGCTTTGCAAAATCATACCGGCCACGCTGCCGATGGCAAGACAGGTTTCTTTGCGGTCCGTTACCTTGCAGGATTGTCCCTCTATCTCTTTTTTCTTGCGGCAAATGCATTCAATGATGGCAAAGGGCTCTTCAGCCTGCTGCAACAGCGATGTCACCTCATCAAAGGTACTGACATTATGGTGGGGGTGAATGCTTTTAGAGATCGGGATGGTGCGCATCTGCGGAAGTTCCGTACTTAAAAATTCGATACCGAATTTTTTACTCGAGGTGTATTCATTAAAATCCTTTATGAATTCAGGGGTCAGCCGTCCAATTTGTAATTCATACATGCCGACCACAAGGGGTGCGCAACAATAGTGCGTTAGGCCGTTTTTTACTATTGATTCAATCCCTCCCTTTTTTTGAATACGATCGAGAAGCTTTTCCAACGCCTCAAGGGATTTGACCAGTTGCCCGACCCTCCCGAAAATCGTTTGGAGCGGCTCCGGTTTATAGCTCAAATAAGAGACGATTTCAGCCTCTTGAGGCGTAAAAATGTGTTTCAGAATTTTTATTTCAACCCCTGACCGGGTGGCCGGGAAACCGACGGCCTGATTGTCCAGGTGTTTTTGTAATCTGATATAAATTTGATCATCAGGGTCCACTCGATGCCTCCTTTTCAAAAACGACGGATAAAAAAAGACTGAGATCTTATTAATGCATTCAACTCTGTATCAAATCAAAAGATGCTTCATCAAGAAGGGTTCAACCGTCGTTGACTATTCAAACTACTTTAATATGAAGGTGCCATCGGCTGTTACAGCTCAAATAAAAATTTGGCGAATGAAAAATAGAGAAAGATACTCATGATATCGATGGCGGTGGTTACAAAAGGTCCGGTGGCAACGGCCGGGTCGATTCGAAAACGTGCAAACATCATCGGCAGCATGGAACCCACAAAGGTTGCCAGCAGCATCGTAAATACAACTGCAGTACCCTCCACCACGGCGAGTCTCCACATCTGATACCCCACATGCGCCACGATTCCCAGCAAAAGGCCGTATACTGAGCCCAGGATTCCACCAATGGCGATTTCTTTCAGAATCACCCTTCCCATGTTCTGCAACTGAATACGATCCGTGGCCAGCCCGCGGACGACAATCGTTGAAGACTGGGTTC
>JARFQH010000256.1 GCA_029287875.1 Desulfobacteraceae bacterium
AGGTCAACTCGTCGGCAGCGTCAGATGTGTATAAGAGACAGCTGCCGATGGTTGCATATATCGAACCGTAAAGGTTGGCGCTGACGACAATGGTCAGAAGCAAAACCGTACCCAGAAAAAACCGGCACTCGGAATCCTGCCAGAAAGCCAGCGGCTTTCCTTTCAGAAATTGATAGTGCAGGGAAAAATTAATACCGGCCATCAGCATAAAAAAAATAAAAACACAGTCAAAATAAACACTGTCATAATGCGCAATGGAAGCGTTCTTGGTGGAGAATCCGCCGGTGGGCATCGTGGTGAAGGCGTGGCAGAGCGCGTCGTACAGACTCATGCCGAATAGCAGCAGCAGCACGACCTGCGCCAGCGACATGAGAGCGTAGACCTTCCAGAGGATCATGGAAGTGTCGCGGATGCGCGGTTTGAGCTTGTCCGGCACCGGGCTGGGAACCTCGGCCTTGTAGAGCTGCATGCCGCCGACGCCCAGAAACGGCAGGATCGCGACCGAGAGCACGATGATGCCCATGCCGCCCAGCCACTGGATAAAGCTACGCCAGAAGAGCAGCCCCTTGGAAACCGATTCGATATCGGTCAAAATCGAGGCACCGGTGGTGGTCGCCCCACTGACCGACTCGAAAAAGGCGTCCACGAAACTGCAGTTTTCGATCCCCAGGTAGAACGGCAGCGCGCCGGTCAACCCGATGACCGTCCAGGCAATGGCCACAATGGCCATGCCCTCACGCTGGGTGATCACCTCCGCCTTGGCTCCTCTGAAAAACAGGTGGAGCAATGCGCCGCCACCGACCGTAAAAACCATCGATTCCAGCAGCGGGATGACGCTTGTATCCTTGTAGAACAGGCCGCAGAGCAGCGGGAAGACCATCGTCAGGCCGAAGAAAAGATTCAGGATGCCGACAATGTTGAGGATGTAGCGCCAGCGCATTTTTAGAAGAACTCCAGCTTGACCGCCATAATCTTCTCGATACCGGGGATCGCCTTCCGGGTGGCGAAGATGATGATCCGGTCGCCGGGTTCGATAACGCTCTCTCCGGAGGGGATGATGATTTTCTCCTGGCGAATGATGCCGGCCACAATCGCCCCTTTTGGAAAGGAGATGCGTTTGAGGGGTTTAGAGACGATGTCGGAGGTTTCCATGGCCACAGCTTCCATGACCTCGGCCTGCTCGCCCTTGATCGATATGGCCGAAATGACTTTTCCGCGCCGTATGTGTTGCAGAATGGAGTTGATGGCCGACAGCCGTGGACTGACCACCTGCTCGATGCCGATGGTGGTCATCAGGGACAGATAGCTGAACTTGCTGATCTTGGTGATCGTCTTGCGGGCACCCATGCGGCGCGCCAGAAGGGAGGCCAGGATATTGGTCTCCTCGTCGTCGGTAAGCGTGATCACCACATCGATGTCCTGGATATTCTCCTCGGCCAGCAGGCTCTGGTCGGACCCGTCGCCACAGAGCACCACCACCTTGTTGAGTTTTTGGGCCAGCAGGCTGCAGCGTTCGGGGTTTCTTTCGATGATCTTGCTCTGAATCGAGCGCTGATCGAGCAAGGCAGCCAATCGAAACCCGATGCGGCCGCCGCCGATGATGAGCACCCGGTTAAGCGGTTGGGCGTGTTTGTCGAATACCGAAAGGGCAGCGTAGAGCTTGTCTTCCTCGCTGATGAAATAGACCAGGTCGCCGGCCATCAGCCGGTCATTGCCGTGGGGAATGATGAGTTCGTCCTCGCGCACCACGGCTGCAATCAACGGTCGTTCATCGCCGAGCATCGACGGCAGGTCGGAAAGCTGGACCCCTGCCAAGCGGGCCGTCTTTTCAAGGTAAACTCCGATGAACTTGATGCGCCCGTCGGCGAACTCGCCGACGTCCACCGCACCGGGCACCTGCATCAGGCGGTCGATGGTCTTGACCACCTCGATCTCGGGATTGATAACGGTGTCGATGTGGGGAGCGTGTTGCTGGAAGTGCTCGTGATAGTCGTCATAATCCGCGTTGCGAATGCGGGCCAGCTTTTTCGTGGAGGACGAGAGCATGCTGGCCATCAGGCAGGCCACCAGATTGGTCTCATCCTTGTTTGTCACCGCTAAAAGAATTTCGGCCGACTTGATACCGGCTTCCATGAGCACCACCGGGCTGCTGCCGGATCCGTGGATCACCTGGACATCGATGTTTTCGGATACCCGGCGCAGGGCATCGGCGTTTTTGTCGACCACCACCACGTCCTTATTTTCATGGGCGAGATGACTGGCAATGTGAAATCCGACCTCACCGGCCCCGACGATCACAATTTTCAAACCTGAACCCCTCCCCTGCCCGAATTGGCTTTACACACCGTGTCTGCCGCAAAGCGAGCACTCGGAAGAACGGCGACGAAAACGGCCCAGATTTACACTAACAACCCGTGTGTGTCAAATTCAGATCATCGAAAGGGCGCAAATATCTCGTGACAACAATTACAAGGGTTCAGGGTTCAGCCCAGCCGCTGGCCTGAAAAGCGGCCAGTTTGATCGAAAAGGAAACGTTTAAGTTTCGGTGAAAAAATCCAAATCGCAAATTACAAATAACAAATAAATCACAATGACCAAAATTCAAAATGACAAACCCGTTACATCAGCCACAGCAGACCGATCGCGCCGGTAACGCCGCTTAAGATCCACCAGTCCCGCGGACGGGCCAGGAGCACCGGGTCGGTGCGTATCTCCGTGTAACACCTGGCTTCCATGGCTTCGGTGAACCGGTCGGCCGACAGAAACAGTCGCCGCAGGAAGGGAATCGCAAAACAGGTAAGACGATAGAACGGATTTCGGCGGGATTCGACGCCGCGGGCACGCTGTGCATCCAGGGTCGCACCGGCCTGCAGGAAGACCAACGGAATGAAGCGCAGCACAAGCCCCAACATGGTGCCGATCCGTTGAGCGGGAAGCCCCGGAAAGGGCCGCAGGAACCACACCACGGCCGCTTTGATGGCCGCCGCGCGCGTGGTCGCCACGAACAGGAGCCCGAAAAAAACGACCAGGAAGAGCCGCCAGACGGTCACGGCACCGGCCTGCATCCCCTCCCGGGAGACCGGCAGCCACGGCAAATCCGGCAGCGGAGTGCCGGGAGTGGTAAAGGCCCTCGCGGTAAAAATCAGCCCAAGCAGCAGCAGGAAATACCGCAGCTCGGTGAGAATCCCCCGCAGCGAAAGGCCGAGGCGTCGCGCCGCCACGGCCGAGATCAGCGACATCACGGCCAGCGGCAGGGGTTCACAGTTCATCGCCGTCAGCATGAGCATGAACAGGGCACCAAATTTGAAGCGAACATCCAGCCCGTGAAGCACGGACCTTCCGGGCCGGTACCCGAACGCGTTCAGCTGAGCCACGACTCTGCCTCCAGGCCGAGCCGGGACACGCACGGCGCCCGCACGCCGAAGGACTCGACCTCTCCGACGATGCCGGCTGGCGGCCCGTCTTTGACGACGCGGCCATCGTTCATCAAGATCAGCCGGTCGGCGTGGTAAATGATTTTTTCAAGGTCATGGGTGGCCACCACCAGGGTGTGCCCGGCCTGCTGCAGCCGCAGCATTTCGCGCAGCACCTGCCGGGTGCCCGGATAGTCGAGGCCGGCAAAGGGTTCATCGAAGGCGACAATCTGCGGGTGCATGGCCAGAACCCCGGCGATCGACAGCCGGCGCTTCTCACCACCGGAAAGGGCCTGCGGCGTCTGATCGGCGAGAGTCGTCAAACCCACCGTATCGAGGGCCGCCTCCACCCGCGCACCGACTTCGGCCGCGGGCAGACTCAGGTTCTCCGGCCCGAAGGCCACATCCGCGGCCACGGTCTCGCCGACGATCTGGCTGTCGGCGTCCTGAAAGATCATCCCCACCAACCGGCGAGCCCGGCGCAGGTCACTCGCCACAGTCACGCCGTCGATCCTGACGGTGCCCGATTGAGGCCGCAGCAAACCGTTGAGGTGTTTCAGGAGAGTCGTCTTGCCCGAGCCATTGGGGCCGATGATAACCACCAAAGTGCCTTTTTCGATTCCCAGGCTGATCCGGTCAAGACCGAGGGTACCGTCCGGATAGCGAAAACAAAGGGTGTCGATGTCGATGATGGGCATGATCGGCTGGGTTACGGGTTGTGGGTTGCGGACTATGGATTACGGACTATGGGTTCTGAGTTTCGAGTTTCAAGTTTCAAGTTTTTAGTGTCAAGTTTCTATTTGCGGGTTTCGGGTTGTTGGCCGTCGGTCGGACCCGCACGGCCAACAATCGGGCGCAGGGCCCGGGCGATGGGAACCGCCACGGCAATTTTCACGGCATCCCCCGGCAGGAAGGGCAGCATGCCGGCCGCCAGCGCTTTGGGCCAAGACAGGCCGGTCAGCAGCTTAAGACCCAGGAGACCGCAAGCATAGAGCGCCGCAGTGCCGCACAGCATGGCCGCCACGTCCCCCAACGGACGCCGGCCGGCTTTTTGAGAGATCCAGCCGATCAGAAACACCGCCGGCAGATAGCCGATCAGGTATCCGCCGGTAGGGCCCAGAAAACGACCGATGCCGCCCGTGCCGCCGGCAAAAACCGGCAGGCCGCAGGTGCCGGCCAGCAGGTAAATCCCCACGCTGGCCAGACCCCAGCGAGCGCCCAGCAGCAGCCCCGCCAGATATACGAACAGATTCTGCAGGACGATCGGAACCGGCCCGATCGGCAGAGCCAGAAAGGCACCTACTGCCGTCAGGGCCGCAAAAAGGGCCGCAAAAACGATCATGCGCAGCGGCGGGGTTCTCGATCGGCTCATGCCCGTTTTTCTCCTCTCGTCGTCTGTAGACGATCAATACGATCTCAAGGTTCATCGAGAGTGGCTGGTTCTTGACAAGCCGTCAACGGTCGTCTCCTCGAAGGACCTCGGCTCACAGGTGAAAACAATCGCCGTAGATGACGGTCCTGCGTGAACCGTCGGCGAGCTGAAGGATCAACGACCCGTGTTCATCCACATCGACCGCCGTTCCGGCCACGGTTTCACGCTCGGTGACGATTTCGACCCGGCGGCCGAGGGTGACGCTGTGGGTCTTCCATTCCGCTATGATGTCCGCCTCTTCGATCGTCGCCAGCCGCGCCTCCAGCGCCTCCAGGTAAGCCTGCAAAAGGCGGATGCGCGATGCCGGTCGGCCCAGAATCTCCTTGAGGGTCGTCGCAACGGCCGCCGCCCCGGACGGGTCGTTGTTGACGTTGAGACCGATGCCCACATTGACGTAGGCAATCCGGTCGGTTTCGGCCTCCATTTCCGACAGCATGCCCGCCAGCTTGCGTTCCTTCACCAGTATGTCGTTGGGCCACTTGACGGCAGCCGCCACATCGTAGAGGCGCTTCAGCGTCAGGGCCAGGACCAGTGCGGCACAAAAACTCACGCGCGGGCTCAGCAGCGGCGGGAGCGAGGGACGCAGGACCACCGTGAAGTAGAGGCCGCCCGGTTCCGAATGCCAGCTGCGCTGCAGTCGCCCGCGGCCTTTCGTCTGGCGGTCGGCGACCACCACCGAAAAAGGCGGGCACCCGTCGCGAGCCAGCTTGCGGGCGATGTCCATGGTCGAGGAGACTTCCGGAAAATAGTGCACCGTCTCTTCGCGTCCGCGAAATTCCCACGGCAGCGGCGTGTCCGGCGAACCGTCGAGACGGTAGCCTTTGGCAGACGCCTCGATCGCATAGCCGAGTTCCTGCAGTTTCCGGACCTGCTTCCAGATTGCCGTCCGGGAAAGGCCCAGGGCGGTGCTGAGGATTTTTCCAGAAACGGTGTCGCCCTCTGTCCGCAACAAGTGCAGGATTTGTCCTTTGGTGTCGCTCATAGTCGTTCTTTCTGTTCGTTAACCACCACAATGCGATAAGTTAACGAAATAAACGGGCGCCGTCAATTAGAAAACCGACGTCTCCAAAAGAACCTCTTTCAAAAAAGGCTCTCGTCCGGAAGAAATTGTCCTTGAAAAGTGCCTTACTTGAGAACTCGGACGATACGCGGGCGGTATTCGGTCTTGCGAGCCATGCGGCTGCTGCGCACCCGGATCAGGATGAAAGCGAGCACGAAGCAGACGCCGCCCAGGAGAAGGGAGAAAGAAGATGGATCATAGTGCAGCGCCGGGCCCAGTATCTGTCCGACGATCGCGCCTAAAATCAGGAGCAGGATCGGAAAAACGTAGAGCATGAAAGAAAC
>JARFQH010000263.1 GCA_029287875.1 Desulfobacteraceae bacterium
ATCAGCTGCCTGACCGGGATGGGCTCGATCTGCTCCGGGAAGCCAAAGGGCTGGCGCCAGAGGTCCCCATGATTCTGATAACAGCCTTTGGATCGCGGGAGCTTTACGCCCAGGCAGCCACTATCGGTGTGGACATCTTCATTGATAAACCCTTCAACTCCCAGACGATCGAACATGCCATCATAAGGCTGCTGGAAGATGGATCTGATCAAGCATCTTAACCAAGGAGACCGACCATGCTTGTACGCAACTGGATGAATCCGACCATTCTCAGCATCGACGCTAAGACATCGATGGCGGAGGCTCTCAATCTGATGAAAGAAAACCAGATCAAGACCCTTCCGGTCTTTGATCACGAAGCCCTGGTGGGCGTCCTGACCGATCGGGACCTGAAACGGGCCTCGGCCTCAGATGCCACCACTCTCGAGATTCATGAACTGCTGTACCTATTATCCAAAATCAAGGTCAAGGACATCATGAGCCGGAATCCGATCACGGTGCCGTTCGACTTTACGGTGGAGGAAACCGCCGAAGTGCTTCTGAAGAACAAGATTTCCGGGGCCCCGGTGGTGGACGAGTCCGGCAAGGTCATCGGGGTGATCACGCAGTCGGATATTTTCAGAGTGCTGATCGCCCTTACCGGGGTCGGCAACCGCGGCATTCAGTTTGCCTTTAAACTCGAGGACCGGCCCGGTTCGATCAAGGAAGTGGCCGATGTCGTCCGCGATTTCGGCGGAAGGATGGTCAGCATCCTGACGTCCTACGAAAACGTCGAGAGCGGTTACCGCAAGGTCTACATCCGCATGCACAGCATCGATCGCCAGAAACTGGGGCAGCTCAAAGACGTACTGCGTCAAAAAGCCCAGGTGCTCTACATGGTGGATCACCGCATGAACAATCGTGAAATATATAGCGAGTGACCCGGTGTTGACGGCAGCCGCACCGTAAATAGTCAAAACCCTTTCAACCGATGAGGAAGAGCAATGGCGACGAAGAAACAGAAGAAAATCCTGGTGGCGCTGGACGGCTCAGAACGGAGCATGTTGACGGTCAAATACATCGCCAAATTGGCGTCGTTTGAAGACATGAAGATTGTGCTATTCAATGTGTTCAGCGGTGTACCGGAAAGCTACTGGGACCTGGAGCGTGAACCGAAGAGTGTGAAATCGGTAAAATACGTCCGGGCCTGGGAGGTTCAGCAGAAGAAGAAAATCGAGGAGTTCATGGGGCAGGCCCGGAATGTCTTGATTCGATCCGGTTTTCCGGAAGCCCAGGTGGACGTCAAAATCCAGCAGCGCAAAAAGGGGATCGCCCGGGATATCGTCAAAGAAGCGCGCGCGGGGTATGAAGCGGTCTTGACACGGCGCAGAGGCCTGGGACGTATTCCGGGTATTATTCTCGGCAGCGTCTCGCTGAAGCTTCTGGAAAGCATATCTTTTATACCGTTGCTGCTGGCCGGCCGTAAACCGCCCGGCAAGAAATATCTGATCGCGCTCGACGGTTCCAGAGACGCCCTGCAGGCCGTCGATTTTGCCGGCTCTTTTCTCGCCGGTAATGATGTCGATTTCCGTCTGCTGCACATTATCCGGGGCGGCGAAAAAACCAATGAAATTCTGGCGTCAAGCGACGATTTTGTCCACAATGCGGAGAAAAACATCGTCAGAGCTTTCGACGAGGCCAAGACACGTCTGGTCGCCAAAGGATTCAAACCGGACAGCATCACCACCCAGATTATCACGGGTGTCCGCAGCCGGGCCGCGGCCATCGTCGATGAGGGTAAGAGGTTTGATGTCGGCACGATCATCATGGGCCGCCGGGGTTTAAGCCGCACACAGGATTTTTTCATGGGCCGCGTGACGAACAAGGTCGTCTACCTTGCGTGCGAAAAATCGGTCTGGATCGTTTCGTAAGGTAACGAAACGCAGGGATGAGGAACGGTAGATGCCATGAGTATACTCAATCTCGACCGGCTGTTCGCGCCTCGATCGCTGGCCGTGGTCGGTGCCAGCGACAGAAAAGGTACCATCGGCGCCGCCGTCATGCAAAACCTGGCCGAAGGCGGCTTCGCGGGAAAAGTCTACCCTATCAATCCGCGTCATCCCACTATCGCCGGCCGGAAAGCGTTCGCCAAAATCACCGCCCTCCCTGAAACCGTCGACCTGGTTCTCATCGCCGTTCCGATCCAAACGGTTCCCGAACTTATAAAGGAGTGCGCGGCGACCCGGGTAGGCGGTGCGGTGATCATTTCCGCCGGCGGCAAGGAGACCGGTGAGCGGGGCCACGAGGTGGAGCAAGCCATTGCCGAGGCCGCGCGAGACAGCGGTGTGCGCATCATCGGTCCTAATTGCCTGGGCATCATCAGCAGCCGTGTCAATCTGAACGCCTCTTTCGCGGCACAGATGCCGCTGCCGGGCAGCATGGCCTTCATTTCCCAGAGTGGTGCTGTCTGTGGTGCCGTCCTGGACCTCTCCATCAAAGAGCATATCGGTTTCAGTTACTTCGTGAGCCTGGGCTCCATGCTGGACGTGAATTTCGGCGACGTGATCGACTATTTGGGTAACGACCCGCAGGTCGGCAGTATCGTGATGTACATGGAAAATCTAACGCGTCACCGCAATTTCATGAGTGCAGCCCGCGCAGTGGCGCGTATCAAGCCGATCATCGTATTGAAAGCCGGCCGGACCCGCGCCGGTGCAGCGGCCGCCGCTTCCCACACCGGTGCACTTGCCGGTGAAGATGCCGTCTATGACGCGGCTTTCAATCGCGCCGGCATCCTGCGCGTCAGGACCTTCGAGGAACTCTTCGACTGTGCCGAACTCCTGGCCAAACAGCCTAAAATCATCGGCCCCGGTCTGGCGATCGTCACCAATTCGGGCGGACCGGGTGTGATGGCCGCCGATGCCCTTTCTGACTGCGGGTTCGAGCCAGTGACCCTTTCCGACGAGACCCTCAAGAAACTCAACTCCGTTTTGCCCTCCCACTGGAGCCGGGCGAACCCGGTGGACATGCTGGGAGATGCTTCGGTAAAGGAATATTGCCAGGTGGTCGATATCTGCGTAAATGCACCTGAAATTAACAGCCTCTTAATTCTGCTCACTCCCCAGGCTATGATAAATCCAACCGCAGTGGCAAACGCCCTGTTAGATAAAATAAAGGCCATACCGTTTCCAGTGCTCACCTCATGGGTCGGTGGCCCCAGCGTGGAAGGTGGACGGGAGGTTTTCAACCACTACGGCATACCGACAGTGGACACACCTGAACGGGCTATTCGGGCTTTCGCCAACCTCTGGCACTACTCCAGAAACCTCGAACTGCTGCAGCAGATACCATCGCGACTGCCTCGGCGGCTCGACGTTGACCGCCAGAGAGCACGCACACTGATCCGGCACGGGATGGAACGCAAAGAAAAAATCCTCACTGAGGTTGAGTCAAAAGCGCTTCTGACGGCCTACGGCATTCCGACCAATCCGACCGAAACTGCTTTTTCTGCAGATGAAGCCGTGCGAAAGGCCGCTCATATCGGCTATCCCGTTGCGCTGAAAGTCTACTCCAACACCATCACTCACAAGACCGAAGTCGGTGGTGTCATACTTGGCTTGGAAAGCGAAAAGGAGGTCCGTAGTGCTTACGACCAGATAATAAATCGTGCAATGACTCACGGCAACTGCGGTGCGGTCGCGGGCGTTACAATCCAACCGATGCTGTCAAGTCAGATGATGGAGCTTATCCTGGGCGCCAAGAAGGACCGCGACTTCGGTCCGGTGATACTCTTCGGACTGGGCGGAGTCATGACGGAAGTCATGAAAGATCGGGCCATCGCGCTGCCACCGCTGAATCGTTTGTTGGCTCGGCGCTTGATGGAAGAGACAAAAGTCTACCAACTTCTGAAGGGCTATCGCAACCAACCGGCGTCAAACCTGGAAAAACTAGAGGAAATACTGATCCGGCTGGCACAACTGATGACCGATTTTTCGGAAATCGACGAACTGGACATCAATCCACTTTTTACCATCGGCGACAGTTTCTGTGCGGTGGATGCTCGGGTGTGCCTTAAATGCAGCGATGTGCCGGCACCACTTCACTTGGTTATCAGTCCTTACCCGGTCCAATTCGAAACGCACGTCGTCACCAAGGGGCTCAACAAGATCTTTATCCGCCCGATACGGCCGGAAGACGCGCCAATGATGGTCGAACTGTTCGATTCACTCACTCCCCGAAGCATTTACATGCGTTTCTTCTCTATGATGAAGCACTTACCCCACAGCATGCTGGCGCGGTTTACCCAGATCGACTACGACCGTGAAATAGCGCTCGTGGCACTTCCGGAGGACGGACTCAAGGAACAGATGCTGGGAGTTGCCAGGATCATTCTCGATCGGGGCTTTAAAAACGCCGAATTTTCGGTGCTGGTCGGTGATTCATGGCAAGGTAAAGGCATCGGGGCCGAGTTGCTTAGGAACTGCCTGCGGATTGCCAAGCAATGGGGAATAAATACCATTTGGGGGCAAGTGCTCGCAGAAAACACCCAGATGCTATCCCTGGGGAAAAAACTCGGATTCAGCATGAAGAGGAGTTCGGAGCCAAACGCATTTGAACTGAAAATCGATCTGGAAAAAATAGGCACCATATAATTTCCTTCGAAAATGCTGGCTTAGATCGTTAAAAGACTTAGAGAAAACGCATGACCAAAAGGAGGAACCATGAAGTCAGTGTTAAGAATTGCCGCTTATCAAGCGGGGAGCTATCATAAAATTCGGCCGGATGTCGCTGACATGGCAGAACAATACGTGAGTTTGGCAGAAAAAAGCCATCAAGCGTGGTCTGCCAAAAAAGGAGCCCCGCCTGTCATTCTACCCACCATGTGTTTTTCCCGCAAAATCGGCGTCGGCGCTTTAGAGATCGCCGATGGACTGGCCAACAAACTGGGTGTCCGCGTCGCCGATCGACTGATCATCGAACATATCGCCGATAGTGCCGCCCTGAAAGAAAAAACGATTCGCTTCTTTGATGAGCGTTATCCGGGTAAGATCGCCGAGTTGGGGGCATTCCTTTTTGGAGAGAAATCCTTTGTCATGAGCAACTATGTTCGCGCCCTGTTTGGAGCCATATACACCCTGGCAGAAACCGGGCCGACGATTTTCGTCGGGCGCGGTGCACATCTGGTCCTGCCACGAGACCGTGTTCTCGCTGTCCGCCTTATCTGTTCCAAAAGTTACCGGATAAACCGGCTCGCAAAAATGTATAACTTATCGTATGCTGAGGCGGAAAAGAAGCTCGACGAAGTAGATGAAGAACAGCGGAGCTTCTTCAAAAAAGTCTTCAAACGCAAGGATGCCTCGCCATATGAGTTCGACCTGGTGCTCAACATGGATTTTATACAGAATCCCGGCTGGGCTGTTGAAATCGTCCATACGGCCTTCAGGACGAAATTCAAAACCGAGCAATGAGAGCGCATTAATACACGGCATACTCAACAGGATTAAAAAACCGTTGTGAGCAATGACAGGTCTAAGGATTCATGCATTACAGTCCATATTTCCCGACTTGGCATATTCGCTTGCAGAAAGTCGTTACCCTGGCATCGTGTCTTTTTTTGGTCTCTTTTCGCCGTAACCGGGCTCTGGAAACTTTTATCGCCCAGCCGCCCCTTTGTGTAAACGCTTAAAACGATATCCAAACCGCCACATGTTAAACCGATAACCCGAACGCCAGTGCCGATAAGGGCGGTTTCCACTGGACGCGAAACAGCACCGCACAAAAGCACTTGCACGCCGAGGCAGTAAACCTCCCGGACCCGTCAGAACGGCCCGCGTCAATTGAGCCCGCCCTCTTCCCGTTTTAATTTCCTACCATTTTCGGTAGGGTTCACGAAAAAATAAGTTCGAAATTTTGAGTGAGCCCTAAGATCATATCGAGCGAATGTCACAAACCTGCTGGCTGTATTGTTCGAGCCACTCTATTTCTTTTAATGCCCGCATGATGCCGGCCATCATCGACTCTTTGGGTTCGGCGGCTCCGGTTTCCGTCCGATGCTTGGCCTCCCCGGCTCCCGGCGCCGTCGCCTTCATGATTTCTTCAAGAACAGGCAAGGCTTTGTCGGGAAGATCGAGCGCCTCAGCCCGTTTTTTCTTGGCAGCCTTCCCCCAGCTTTCAGTGCCCCATGAATCTCGGTAGATGCCAAAATGGGTCAGCAGGTAATCCTTGTCCTGATGCATAGCCCAGTTATAGCCGATGCGAAAACTTTCCGTTTGCGCGACCGTCTGATCATAACGCACGGCATCGAGTTCATTGGAAAAGCCCCAGCTTTTCAGCAGCTCCTCGGCTTCCCGGCTCGGCGCTTCTTTTCCATTTTTACCGGCCACGAAAAAGGCTACCTGGGAGGCGATCGCCAGGAGGATCATATGTTCGGCTTCCTTGAGAATCTTGGTGTTCACATAAACCAGCGTCTGCAGGGGAGCGGGGAAGTTGCGGCTCAAGACACATGCGTCCTGAAAATCGTCACTGGCAACAATCTGAAATTTGGTGCTTTCAAGAAGTTCCGACGTGATTTCTCCAGGCAACCGGCTGAGCACTTTTTCGATGTACGGAAAGAAGCGTTGATCGCAGTGCTGAAATCTTGCCTGCATTTTTTCCATTGTGGGCCTCCTTTCATGGAATTTAGAAACGACCGGTGAGCCCGTTGACTCAAGCGGCTCTGCCGGACTCTCAACCGATGACCGACCCGCCGGCGAAACGGGGTTCGTGCAGTGGAATCAGGAGGTCAGCCATTTGCTTGATCTCCAACATGATATCGTAAGCTTCGTAAGTATTCACGGATGTACCCGGTGGGATCACCTCCATCTCCATAGCACGAATTTCCCGCGGTGGATTGAAGTACTCATCGATCATTGGTTTTCCCGCATCAGGTGCTGGTTTCGGCCACCTCCTCCCGGCTGAAGCTCTTCGGAACGCCTTCATACGGCGTCCGCCTCTTGTACACCATTGTTTTCGGATCGCGCATGGTCTTCAGAATGTCGATGCTGTCCTTCAGCCCCTTGTTGACCCGGCACAAGTCCATGGCCATACCGACGATCTGGGCCACGGCCTGGACGAAATTCACGTCATTCAACGTAAACTCCCAGGGTTCAGTGGTGTAAACCCGCATGCACCCGAACAAATTTTCTCCGGTGATGATCGGGACCGACAGGATCGAGGCGATGCCTTCTTTCAGTGCGGCTTCAGGGTACTGAATCCGCGGGTCGTCGGAGACGTCGAAGATGGCCACCGGCTGTCCGTCCTGGAGGGCTGCGGCGATCGATCGAAGCGCGCTGACCGGCCCCTTGTCCAAGTACTCGGTACTCAGTCCGTAACTGCCGGCCAGTTTGAGTTCCTCGCTCTTGGGACTGAACAGAAACAGGGTGCAGCCTTTGACGTTCAGGGCATGGGTAACGCCCTCCACCGTGATCAGGACAATCTCTTCCGGCTCCCTGATGGTGGAGATCGCCTTGGTGATGCGGACCAGAGATTCATAGTTGATGGTGGGTTTTTCCATGGAGGCCTCCTCTCATTTGATGGTGGTGTGCATTGAAGTGGTGCAGTTACCTCGGAGTTTGCCGGAATACGCTTGTTTCCGAAAATCTCCTGCGCAGCCGAGCTTGGCGCATGGGGCCGGTTTTCGACTTTAACGCCAAAACGAATGAAAGCGGCTCCGGTGGTAATCAGGCCTGCAACGAACAGTCAGAGCGCTGTGGGAAATAAAATGAGGCGACGCAAACAGGGGTTGAGATCTGGTGGAGATGCCGGTGAATGGCTTGTGGTGCAACTATCGCTTCGGCAATTCAATGTCAGAAGAGGCGAGTTCCCTGATCCGGAATATATTTCCCGGGGTTTCCCCGCGACCTATTCAATCTTGCGATATATACTCTATAACGCTGTCAGCAATACAAAATCAAGTATTAAAAAATTTTAAAAAATTTGTGCCACCTCTTGACAGTCGTTCTGAAAAAAATTAGGCCGTCACGAATAGCGTTATATTGTCGCACATCAAGTGACGCTATGCCCCCCATATCAATTTGGGGCTGACAGGGCAGCCTTTATTCGGCCCTTACTATACCAAACCCGTCAATAAAAAAGGATATTGGTGGCGCATAATCAGAAGGAGGTTCGATGTCGGTAAGCGGAGAAAAATATTGTTCTATCGTCTCACTGGCCAAAGGAATATAGATAATATAATTGCTGGCCGACCACTGACAACTCGCGGTTTCCGGAGTCGCCAGACTGCTGGGCACCAACCGCGCTGCCGGCCACCGCTTCCTGGTCACCCTGCGGGAACTGGGATACGTTGAAAAAGAGGAGAATGAGCATGGCAAAAAAAAAGCTTTCACGCATTGATTTGCAGCAAATGAAAGACAAGGGCGAAACAGCGGTATGGATAACTGCTTACGATTTCTGGACAGCGCAGTTCGCCGAGCAGGCGGAAATGGACATGATCCTGGTAGGTGACTCTCTGGGGATGTGCGTCTACGGCTACGCCGGCACGGTCCCGGTAACCATGGACCAATGCATCTATCATTCCGAGGCAGTCCGACGCGGTGCGCCAAAGACATTTGTGATCGGAGACATGCCGTTTCTGTCCTACCAGGTGAGCGTTCCGGACGCGGTGCGAAATGCCGGTCGGTTTTTCAAGGAGGCCGAAGTCGACGCCATCAAACTGGAAGGCGGCCAACGGGTCATCGAACAGATCAAGGCCATTGCCGACGCCGGCATGCTCGTGATGGGGCACATCGGACTGACGCCCCAGAGTTCCGGCCAACTCGGCGGGTTCAAAGCCCAGGGCCGTACGGCGGAAACGGCGATGGAGCTCATCTCAGACGCGGTAGCCATTGAGAAGGCCGGCGCCTTCGCCCTGCTGGTGGAGGCAGTTCCGCCCGAGGTGAACAAGATCATACGCGACCGGCTGAGCATCCCGGTGTATGGCATCGGCGCCGGCGTGCATGCCGACGGTCAGGTCATGATCTGCAGCGATGTGCTGGGAATTTTCCAGGCCTTCACGCCCAAGTTCGTCAAGAAATACGAGGACCTGGGCCAAAAAACCGTCGACGCCTTCCGCAATTATGCCGACGATGCCCGCAAGGGCGTGTTTCCCGCCGACGAGCACACCTATAAAATGGTGGAAGGCGAGTGGGAGAAACTGACAGCGCTGTTGGAGAAAAAATAATCCGAAAATGAAACATCTGATCATCTATTGTTCGCCCAATGGTTCGACACGCCACGTGGCGGAAGTGATGGCCAAGCGGCTTTCTGAATCCGGTCGCGTGGAAGCGGTGCTCGATCTCGGCACAAGAAGCAGCGACAAGGGGCTCCCGCCGGCGTTTCGGAATCCGGATCGAGAAACGTGCCTCTGGATCGGTTCGCCGGTCTATGTCGATCATCCCGTACCGCCGATCGAGACATTTATCTCCCGCCTGCCGCCATCCTATGGATGCTGTGCCGTGCCTTTTGTTACCTGGGGCGGCGTTACCAGCGGCACGGCTCTCTACGAGATGGCGCAGGGTTTGATACGAAAGGGATGCGTTTTGATCGGTGCCGCCAGGATAAATGAAAGACCGTTCACCCAAATATTTTATTAGCCCGGGTCTTTCGGGCCGACAGTTGAAGAACGCTCTATGACAGTTGAAAGACCTCAAAGGATCCGTAACCGTTCACAGGGTTGCAAAGTCCGATGCGCTTCAAACCACCTAATTGTAAGCGTTTACAGGGTGCCGCAGATGCAAGGCGTCGGGTGCGCAGACGTACTTTTGTACTTTAAGTGCCCGACAACAAAGCAGATGCGGTGCCCTGTGAACGCTTACAAGGATTCAGAACCTTCAGGAAGACATCGGGGTCAATGACGGCAGCGGATCCTGGCTCCTCAAATACGACTTAAAACAATAAAATATAAAAAATACAGTGATTTAAGATATCGCCCGCGCATCTCTGCGGCAGGGCTGTCGTTGACATAACGCCCGTTTTTTCCTATAATTCTTCACGACACCGGTGATGTTCGCCGGGTTTTTTTTTGCTGATCCCCTTTTTAAACTATGATGCGATTGAAAAAGTTTCATTCAGCCTCTTTAATCATCATTCTTTTGACCACGCTGGTGATTCTGGGGAAGATCTTCTTCGATACGGACCCGTTCCCTTCTCAGGAATACAAGATTTACGATTGGATGTCACGGCTGCGCAAGAGACCCACCGCCTCCCCGGTCGTCATCCTGGCCATAGACGATAAAAGCATCCGCAGTATCGGCAGCTGGCCCTGGCCGCGCTCTTACATTGCCGGAATGATCGAGCAGCTTTCCGACTATGGCGCCCACACCATGGGGATCTCGCTCTTATACCCTTCGAAAGAAGTGAATCCCGGTTTAGTGGAAATTCAGGACATCAAGGAAAGATGGCATGAAATCCCCTCAAAGGCCAAGAAACCATCCGTTGCCATTATCGAGACCGTTCTCACCGAAGCTGAAAAAAAGCTCGACCACGATACTCAACTCATTTCAGCGGTTCGATCCGCCCGCAATGTGATATTGCCGCTTCGATTTGCCTTGGGCTCGGCTGATCAATCTCCGCCCGCCTCACTGTCCAAGTGGTTGGAAATAAATTCGGTTAATCCGAAAAACTTCCCGGAAGCACCGCCGGGACCGATCAATGGATTCAGACGGATCGGGGAGTTGTTACCGCAACGGCGGATCGTCGCCGGGCAGCTCTACGAACCCTACGACGAGCTGTCGAGGAAAGCCGGCGCCGTAGGACATATGAACCTGATCTCCGAGGCGGACGGCATCGTTCGCAGAATACCCTTGCTGATACGCTATCAGGACAGGAATTTTCCGGCCTTTGCCCTTCAGGTGGCGCGAAAATATCGGGGCATACCGCTGAGGGATTTAAAAGCCACCGCTGCCGGACTGGATTTAAAAGAACTGCAAATTGCCACCGATAAAAATTATCGCATGTTCATCGACTTCAGCGGCCCCAATGCCGACCTTCAGCGGTTTTCATTTATCGATGTCCTCAACGAAAAAGTACCGGCCGAATTCTTCCGCCATAAGGTCGTCTTGCTCGGTCTCACGGCCGAAGAGTGGTCACCGCACTTTAAGTCGCCGTTTACGTCCGAGGCTTCCATTTTAGACATCGAAGCCAGTGCGGTCGAAAATATGATCAATGGAACGTATATCTCGAGACCCGACTGGGTATTTTACTTAGAAATAGCGGCAATGCTGTATTTTGGTGTCTTTCTCTGGTTGGTCATTCCCAGGGTCAGTCCGCGGATCGGCGCTCTTATTTTGGGCCTCTTTTTGCTGACCTGGATCGCAACGAGCGGGTTCCTGTTTTTCACCAAGGGCATCTGGCTGAAAATCCTCGCTCCAATGGCGCTTGCAATGATCGGCTTCACCCTCACAAGTCTCACCCGGCGCCGGTACGAAAAGCAGTCTGAACATGCCGAACTGAATAAAAGTCTGGGCTTGGCCCTGCAAGGGCAAGGCCTGTTGGATATGGCCTTTGAGAAATTCGTCAAATGCCCGATTGAGGATAAATCCGTGCGGGAACTGCTGTACAATTTAGGGTTGGACTTTGAACGCAAACGGATGTTCAACAAAGCCTTGGCCGTCTACCACCATATTCTCAAGGGCGGAGCACTCAAGGATATCAAAGAGCGGATCAAAAAACTGCTGACGCTTGAGAAAGCGCTGGTGATGCCCGCGGCAGATTCGACCAAAAAAACTGCCTTATTTCTTGAAAACGGGACGACCCATCCCACCCTCGGGCGCTACGAAATTTTGAAGGTGCTGGGGCAAGGCGCCATGGGAACAGTTTACCTTGGAAGAGATCCCAGTATCAATCGGGATGTGGCCGTTAAAACCATTAGTTACGACGAAATAAACCCTGATGACTTAGCCGAGGTCAAATCACGATTTTTTCGCGAGGCCGAAGCCGCCGGAAAACTATCTCACCCCAACATCGTCACTATCTATGACGTGGGTGAAGATCACGATATCGCCTACATCGCCATGGAACTGCTCGACGGCAAGGACCTGACCCGCTATTGCCGGAACGGGGATTTGCTGCCGGTTAAACGGGTTCTGGATATCGCCACCGAAGTGGCGCAAGCTTTAGGGTACGCCCATAAACGTCAAGTGGTCCATCGCGATATCAAACCCGCCAATATTATTCTTCAGGAAAATTCGCAAATCAAAGTGGCCGACTTCGGCATTGCCCGGGTGATCTCATCATCCAAAACCCAGACGGGCGTTATATTCGGCACACCAAGCTACATGTCCCCTGAGCAGATCGCCGGCAAAGAAGTGGACGGCCGCTCGGACCTTTTTTCGCTGGGAATTGTGCTTTACGAATTGCTGACCGGCAAAAGGCCGTTTACGGGTGAAACCATCGAAGCACTGTTGTGTGCCGTCTCCAGCGCCGATTATCCGCCATTGAAGGATTTCGCCCCGAAAATCCCGCCGTGCTGCAGTGAGCTCATCGACAAGCTGCTGGCTAAAGGCGTTTCCAAGCGACCGCGAAACGCTTCTCAGGTGGTCAACGACATTCGGGCCTGCAGTGAGATGTTGAACTGATAAAAAATCCGTCGGTGGATGTAAAAATCGGTAAAGAAAAGCCCCGCACCGACCGATAATAATAACCGAAGCATAAACATTTCAGGTCAATTGATGTCGGTTTAATCATCGTCTGCAGCAGACCGATACACGCCATCTTGGAAAGGGGAGAAACCAATGCTGAAAATTTTGCTGAAACTCAAAGACAAGGAGCTTAAGACCTTCGAAATCGATAAGCCGGTCGTTACCATCGGGCGCAACAAGAACAATGATGTGACCATCGACAACTTGGGAATATCAAAAAAACATGCCAAAATCGTTAAAATGAAAAGCCGGTATGTTCTCGAGGACCTTAACAGCACCAACGGCACCTTGCTGAACGATAAAAAAGTTACCCAGGCGCTCCTGCGCGGCAAGGACGTGATCACCATCGGCAAATATACGCTGTTGGTCGTCTCATCCAACGGTAAAGAAGAAACCCAGGACATCGGGATCGCCACCATCAAGGTTTGATAGGCCGGAAGCGGGTCAAACCGGTATAGTCTTTGGGAGCGTGTTCAACCACAGGACAAGTTCGGACTGGAAATGTTTAACGTGGGAATCACGCACTGTTGGTCGCGTTCCCCCGATAGTGATTGGAATGAGTTGTCCAGTTGTGCATGGACCGAGATAACGTCCTCAAATATCCTAAATTACATAACTACTTAAAATCAGATAAAATTAAGCCCGGAACTTCTCGAAAGTGCCGGGCTTAATGTTTAATTCCAATGATTTGATGGTGGATCACGTATCTTTTCGATTCACACCGGTCAACTCACACCCCCTCACGCCGCGTGGGAGAGTTTGACCGCGCAGACCTTGTATTCCGGGATCTTGGAGACGGGATCGAGCGCGGCGTTGGTCAACCGGTTGGCGGCCGCCTGGGCAAAGTGGAAGGGAATAAAGACCGTTCCGTTCACCGCCTTGGGGGACACCTGGATCTTGGTTGTGATTTTGCCGCGCCGGGAGGCGATCTCGACCTCGGCACCATCCGTCAGGTCATAAAGGGCGGCATCCTTGGGCGAAATTTCTACAAAGCATTCGGGGACCCTCTCGTTGAGACCCGCGGTCTTCATGGTCATGGTGCCGGTGTGATAATGATAAAGCACTCTTCCGGTGGTCAGATACAGGGGGTATTCGTCGTCGGTCAGTTCGGCCGGCGGCGTGTAGTCGATGGCGTGAAACTGCCCCCGCCCGCGGGTGAACTGCTCACGGTGAAGGATCGGAGTGCCCGGGTGCTGCGGTGTCGGACACGGCCAGTGCAATCCCTCGACCGCACTGCGGTCGTAGGTAATCCCGGCATAGGAGGGGGTGACCCGGGCAATCTCTTCGAAAATCTCCCGGCTGCTGGCGTAAGCCATGGGCGTTCCCATGCGGGTGGCAATGTCGCACAGGATCTGCCAGTCGTCCTTACACTCGCCGGGGGCCTCGACCGCCTTGCGGATCAGCTGCACCCGCCGTTCGGTGTTGGAGAAGGTGCCGTTCTTTTCCGCAAAACATCTCGACGGCAGGACCACGTCGGCCAGTTGAGCGGTTTCGGTCAAGAATATGTCCTGGACCACCAGGAAGTCGAGGTGCTTGATGGAGGCCTCGGCATGGTTCAAATCGGGATCCGACACCAGCGGGTTTTCCCCGATGATGTATAGCGCCTTGAGCTCGCCGGCGTGGGCCTTCGGAATCATCTCCGTGACGGTCAGACCCGGCTTTGTCGGCAGGTCTTTCACACCCCAGGCCTCTTCCATCTTTTTGGCGATGGCCAGGTCGCTTACCGGCTGGTAACCGGTATACACGTTGGGCAGTCCGCCCATGTCACAGGCCCCCTGGACGTTGTTCTGGCCGCGCAGGGGGTTGACGCCGGTACCGGGCTTGCCCATGTGACCGCAGAGCATGGCCAGGTTGGCCAGGGACTTGACGTTGTCGGTTCCATGGCTGTGCTGGGTGATGCCCATACAGTAGAGAATGCTGGCGGCTTTCGCGGTGGCGTAGAGCCGGGCGGCCGCGGCCAGTTCCTCGGCCGGAATGCCGGTGATACTTTCGACATAGTCCGGCGTGTAGTTGGAGACGATTTTCTTCAGTTCCTCGAAGCCTTCGGTGCGTTTCTCCACAAAGGTCTTTTCGTATAAATCCTCGGCGATGATCACGTGCATCATGCCGTTGATCCAGGCGACGTCGGAGCCCAGGTTCTGACGCAGCCACTTGTGGGCAAATGCGGCAAGCTTGATGCGCCGCGGATCGACCAGGATCAGCTTGGCGCCCCTGTAAGAGACCGCCCGTTTAACGTGTCGGGAGAGTACCGGATGATTCTCGGTGGTGTTGGAGCCGGTCACCAGAATCACATCGGCGCCTTCGATGTCCCCGATGGTGTTCGTCATGGCACCACTTCCGAACGCTGCGGCCAGACCGGCCACGGTGGAGCTGTGTCAGAGACGCGCGCAGTGATCGATGTTGTTAGTCTTGAGAACAGCCCGCGCAAATTTGTTGGCGATGTAGTTCTCTTCGTTGGTAATCCGGGCGGAAGTCAACACACCGAGGCTGTCGGGTCCGTGCGCTTCTTTGATCTTGCCCAGCCTGTCCGCTACCAAGTCCAGGGCCTCGTCCCAGTTTGCCTCCCGGAAGGTGCCATTCTCCTTGATGAGCGGTGCGGTCAGGCGCTCGGGTGAGTGAATGAAGTCGAAACCGAAGCGCCCCTTGACGCACAGCGAACCGTAATTCGGCGCCATCTCTTCGGCACCGGTGACTTTGACCACCCGGTTGTCCTGAACGTGCAGATGCATCTGGCAGCCGACCCCGCAGTAACTGCAGGTTGTGCGGACTTTCGTGGTCTGCCAGGGGCGGACATTGTAGCGCACGTCTTTCTCGACCAGTGCCCCCACAGGGCAGACTTGGACGCATTCACCGCAAAATACGCAGTCCGAATCTTTCAGCGGCCGGTCACCGGCAGCGACGATCTTGCTGCGTGCGCCCCGGAACCCGAAGTGAATGGCGTTGTTGACCTGAACCTCGTTGCAGGCCTGAACACACCGCCCGCACTGGATACAGCGGGAAAAATCTCTCACGATGAACGGATTGACGGTCTCCATCGGATAGGGCGTATCGGTGGCGGCAAAACGTTCGCCGGATACCTGGTAGCGGTAGGCCAGGTCCTGAAGCCGGCAATCGCCCCAGACAGGGCAAAGTTCCTGACTGCCGTCGTCCTTCTGGACATTGAGTTGAAACTGGGTCCAGTCCTGTCCGTCGGAACCGCGCACGGCACAGTTGTGATTGCCCGAGGAAAGCAGGAGCTGCAGGATCAGTTTACGGGCCTTGACAACGGCTGCTGTTTCCGTCTGCACGTCCATGTTGTCCCCTGCCGGGGTTGAACAGGAGGGGAGCAGGCTGCGGGCGCCTTTGACCTCGACGACGCAGATGCGGCAAGCTCCGGTCGGAAAGGCGCCTTTCAGCCAGCAGAGTGTCGGGATGTCGATATGGTGTTGCCGGGCGACTTCGAGGATCGTCTGCCCCGGATCGAATGAGAGGGAATTGCCGTTGATCGTGATGCGGTGTTCATCGGACATGGTGTGGGGTCTCCAATTAGGTTTCGAAATCATTGCCATATCGGACTGTTCTTTAGCGGATGCCGTTTGACTTGTCAATCCGCTTATCGTGGTAAACGGGCAGCGCGTTTTATGATGAAACACATGTACAAGAGCACTCCCCAGGCCGCCCCGACAAAATCGGCCGCGACATCCATCACATCGGCGGAGCGGCCGGGGACAAAATACTGGTGAATTTCATCGCTGATGCCGTAAAGGCCGGCGGAGAGAACGCTCAAAAAGGCTACGCGCCAGAACTTGCCGCCATGCCGCAGGGAACCATAGGCCCTGCAGAACAAAGCGCCGAGAAGGGCGTAGCCCAACATGTGCAGATATTTATCAAAAAAAGGAACATCCGGCTCCTTAACAGGCGAGGGGAACGAAGACTGAATGAATATCGCCAGGCAGTAAACAATCAGCGGGAGCCAGTACTTGAGGAATCTTGGCAATTGGAATCCCCTCGGATTGGTAGGGGTATTTTGTATTTGGTATAAAGTGTTTTGTGTTTCATATTAACGCTTTTGAACGGACAAGACTAAAATCCAAACACGAAACACTAAATACCAACCCCTATTCCTTAAACATGTCCATATCCAGCCGCCGCTTCCGGATAGCCGCCATCACGGTATTCATGAACACATCTTGGGAAATCCCCTGCTTGACGGTTCCGTCGAGGGTCCGCACCGAAAGGGTACCGGAAGCCTTTTCCTTGTTGCCGATGGTCAGAATCAGTGGAATGTACTGAAGCTGGGCTTCGCGGATTTTCTTGTTGAGACTTTCGGCCCGGCTGTCGACCTCGCAGCGCAGTCCCTCCCTCTGCAACGTGCGGCCGATCTCATCGGCGTAGGCAACGAGGTCGTCATTGATCGGCAAAAGAGCCACCTGCACCGGGGCCATCCACAAAGGGAATTTACCGGCGAAATGTTCGATCAGGATTCCCAGGAACCGCTCGATCGAGCCGAAAACCGTTCGGTGAAGCATGATAGGACGATGCTTTTCGTTGTCCTTGTCGACGTAGTAGAGGTCAAACCGCTCGGGAAGCGACATGTCGAGTTGAATGGTACCGCACTGCCACGTGCGACCCAAGGCATCTTTTATGTGCAGATCGATTTTGGGTCCATAAAAGGCCCCGTCACCCTCATTGATTTTATAATCCTGACCGTATGCATCGAGAGCCGATCGCAGCCCGTCGGTCGCCATTTTCCACTGTTCATCGGTTCCGATCGATTTGTCGGGTCGGGTTGACAGCTCCAGGTGATACCCAAG
>JARFQH010000272.1 GCA_029287875.1 Desulfobacteraceae bacterium
ATCTGCGGCTCAACATGTCGGGAAGCGTCGAGCCGCGAGCCCCCAAACACCTGTGGTTTGATTTGGACATCGACGCCGACAACGTTGATGCCGATCACCTGATTAAAACCCTCAAGGGCAAAGACGATCATGAGGATCAAACGTCAGTCGCCAAATCTCCTTTTTTGCCGGTACAGGGAAACATTCGTTTTAAGACCGAACAGCTAAAGATCAAAAAACTCACTGTTCAGCCGCTGCACGCGGATATCAGCCTGAAAAACGACATTGCCGACATCACGCTGACAGAGACCCGGATATGCGGCATCTCGACTCCGGGAACCGTGAAAGTTTCGCCGCAAAGCTTGCAGTTCGACTTAAAACCTGGAGCCCAGAACCAGGAATTAAATTATACCCTGAATTGTTTTAAAGACGAAAACTTTAAAGCCGATGGGAAGTACTCATTGGCAGGCAGTTTTCAGGGCCGCGGCAAGGCACAAGATCTACTCAAAACGTCATCGGGACGTTTTAATCTAACAGTTTCTGACGGCCATATCTATCGCGATATCATCGTGTTGAATGTCTTAAAATTTCTCAATGTCACCCAGGTCCTGACGGGCCAGGTAACCGCAAAGCAGATGATGGCGAAGGGTTTTGGCTTTAAACTTTTTCAAGTTCAATCCAGACTGCAAGACGGCAAGCTCCTGCATGAAAAGTTTATTTTATATGGCGAAGAAATGACGATAACGGGTGCCGGTGAAATCGACTTGCTCAATGAGCATATGGATTTCACTTTACTGGTGGCGCCACAGAAAACCTTAGACAGCATTCTGAGACATATTCCGCTGATCGGCGGCATCCTTCACTCCATCGATACCATACCCCTGAGTCTCAAAGGAACTTATGATCATGTTTATGTTCTCCCGCTGGCCCCGGCAGCCGTCGCCTTCGAGTTGACGGAGGTTATGAAAGAAACCCTTGGCATCCCGATCAAACTCCTTCACATTGACGGGCCAAGCAAGCGCGAAAACGGTGGAGATAAGGGCCCCGGCAAAAAATAATACCACCTCTTGCTTGTCTTATGGCCTGTCTACTGCGTTACATCCACCCACACGTATCCCGATATGCGCAGGTGGATGTGCCTTGTAGACAAACCATAATCCGGCGCAATCGTGTGGAATTATTTCTTACCGTGATCCTAAGTAAGCATAGTCAGAGCGTTTCGGGCTTTGCTTATTTTAGTTGCCACCTATTATTGGCTCTTGTCTTCTCAAACGATCTTAACTGCTGTTATTCAGTATCGGCGATGGATGAATCAAATCAAGCAGGATGAGTTTGTCTACAGCGCCCCTTTACCCCTGTCCGAAGTCGTGGCCGTACTGCTGTTACTTATCGGCCTGTTCGGGCTCATTCATATTTTGCTTTAGGAGCGACATCATTAGAAGGAGGGCACATGTCTGAAATCCCTTTAGGTGCAGAGGTCGAATGTTTGGACGGACCCTGCGGCAAAACCATTTCGATCATCATCAATCCCACCAATAAGGACGTCACGCACATTGTCGTGGGTGACAAGAAACTTGGCGACGACGAAGAACGGCTGATTCCTATTGAACACCTCGGAGAAACCGCAGAGAAGCGGGTCCGGCTACCTCAATACCCGGATAGTATCTCTAAAGATTACCTTTCTTTTGGGTATAGCACCGTTAAGTTTCACACAAGAGCTTTATATTCCGCTAAACGGAAAGGCAATGGCGACACGATTTCCCCGAACGGCACCGGCCCCAAAACGCCATCCCCGCCCCGCTGACCAGTCTCTGACTTGAGAGACGGCAGATCATCGTTATATTCTAAAATGCTGCGTGAATCGAAAATGGTCCGGCAATCGCATCCGAGTTCGAGGGTGCCGGTGGCCGCCGCGCGGCGTATTCCGATACTCGACGAACTGGTCCCCACGAGGACTGTTCCAACATACAGGAGAAAAACAATGTCACATACACTACCAAAACTTCCTTACGCATACGATGCCTTGGAACCTTTTATCGATGCGCGAACCATGGAGATTCACCACACGAAGCATCATCAGACCTATGTCGACAAACTGAACGCCGCCATCGGCGATGATCCGGAGCTAAAGGGCTACAGTGCCGAAGAGCTGCTCAAAATATTGGACAAAGTTCCTGAAAAAATCAGAACCGCCGTCAGAAACCACGGGGGCGGCCATGCCAACCACTCATTTTTCTGGTTAACCCTGAAGAAGGAGGTGTCCTTCGGTGGACCGGTGGCCGATGCCATCAAGGAGCGGTTCGGCGGATTCGAGCCGTTCAAGAAAGAATTTTCAACGTCGGCGGCGTTGCTGTTCGGCAGCGGCTGGGCATGGCTGGTCGTGGACAACGGCCGATTGGAGATCGTCACCACCGCGAACCAGGACAGCCCCTTGAGTCAGGGTAAAACACCGGTTCTGGGGTTGGATGTGTGGGAGCATGCCTACTACCTGAAATACCAGAACCGCCGGCCGGAATACATCGAGGCCTTTTTCAATGTGATCGACTGGGAGAAGGTCAACGAGCATTACAAGAAGGGTCGCTAAGCCAAAAAGAGGGCGGGGAATTCCCCCCGCCCTTTCCCAATTTTAATCTAATAGCTGGAGTTCAAGAATGTCTTTCATGAGATTAAAATAGTTATCTAACGAATAAATTTCACATCGATTTTGTTTTGCGTTTTGAGCAACTATTAGATCAGGAATGCCGATTCCATTTAAACCATTTTCCAGACATTCGGATTGGAACGTAATGATTTGTTCCCAATTAATGGAAGGTTCTAACTTAATAATATTATATAATAAATTAATAATTTTGCGTTGATTGCGAACTTTTAAAGATGGAACCAATTCTGCAAGAACAAGATCATTAATAACAATAAGGTTTTCATCAATTAAGAAATCAAGTTTTTCAGAATTATCTCCACTCCTGAAATACGCTACCCATATGGATGTATCAACTAATACCGACATTGACATCCTCTGATGGCGTTCATATCAATATCCAAATCTACCTTGCCCTTAAATTCTTTCAATCCGGAGATCTTTGATTTCCTTATCAACTCTTCCAAGGCGGTGATAATAACTTTGATTTTTGTATTAATGTGAGTAGCCCTCATCGCTTCATTAATTAAATCTTCAGGTAAATCAAGTGTTGTTCTCATGATTGCCCCCTAATTTTATGCATAAAATTAACATTTAATGCATATTGCGTCAAGATACGGAACCTAAGGGACACGCTCAACTTTTAAAGTTTTGTGTCGTCAAACGAAAAACTATCCTCGGCGGCAATGCGTTTACCGCGTTCCACGGAATGACTGATCGGTGAATGGAAAGGGCATCAGGACGATGTCGCCGAAATTATAATCGGTCATAGACTTCGTGCTCGGTATTGTCCCACACTTTTTTGAATGCCTTTTCGGCCAGCTTGTTTGCGGTTTTTAGCAAGCGGCTGTCACGTTCCTTTTGGCTGATAAACTCCACAAAGTCCACGACTTCGGCCACTTTTTCCGGCGAAAGCGTTCGAATCTTCTGGATAATAATTTTTTCCTGATCGCATGCAGACGCACCGCTCAATATTGGTAACGACAGGCGAGAATACGGATTTTGTCTTCTCTAATTTGATAGACCAACCGGTGCTCCTGGTCGATGCGGCGGGACCAACAGCCGGATAAACCGTGTTTGAGCGGTTCGGGCTTGCCGGTGCCGGTAAATGGATCACGCTTGACTTCCTTGGTCAGCTTTGAGCCGATCACCCGAATCGAAGCAGTTTTATCATTTTCTTCAAAAGGGTCAATCAACTTAATCCGTTCCATTATTTATTTTCTCTTATCCCTCACTGTTATCGGCTCCTTTTCTTGGCGAGAATGTGGGTGGCTGTACCGGTGAAAATTTCGGCCGCTTCCATCTCGGTTTCGGAGAGGGTTGGGTGGGGATGGATGGTCAGGCCGATATCCTGGGCCAGAGCGCCCATTTCGACCGCCAAAACGCCTTCGGCGATAAGGCTCTCGGCGTTTCGGCCGGTGACGCCGACGCCCAGGATGCGGCCGGTGTCCGGATCGATGATCATTTTGGTCAAACCCTCCCCGGCATCCATGGTTGCGGCGCGGCCCGAAAATTTCCAGGGGAAGCGGTTGACCTCAATCTTTTTTCCCTGCTGGTGGGCTTCTTCTTCGGTCAGACCGCAGTAGGCAACTTGCGGATCGGTGTAGACCACGGCCGGTATGGCCCGCGCATCGAAGGCAGAAGGTTCACCGGCAATCACCTCGGCGGCGATTTTCCCCTCATAGCTGGCCTTGTGGGCCAACATCATTCCACCGACCACATCGCCTACGGCGTAAATATTTTCGCCGGTCGTTTGCTGCCTTTCATTCACTTTGACGAAACCGCGGTCATCGACCTCGACGCTCGTATTTTCCACCCCGATGTTTGCCGTATTCGCACGACGGCCGATGGCGACAAGGACACGATCGAATTCTTGCTCCGCCGGATCGACGTCGCCTTCGAAGGTTACTTTAACCCGGTCCAGGCTTTCTTCGAGCCCTTTGACCTTCGTATTCAGCATGATCGACGCGAAGAGTTTTTCCAGACGGCGTTTGAGCGGTTCCACCAGATCGGCATCAATGCCCGGCAGCAAACGATCTCCCAGTTCCACCACACTGACCCGGCTGCCGAGGGCGGCATAGACCGACCCCAGTTCCAGACCCACGTATCCGCCGCCGATGACCAGTAGGCTTTTGGGGACCTCTGCCAGAGCGAGTGCACCGGTGGAATTCATGATCCGGCCCCCTTTTTTGAAGGGAACACCGGGAAACGGGGTGGGGTGTGAACCTGTGGATAAAATCGCCTGGCGAAATTTGATGTGGCTCACATCGGAATCAAAAATGCGCACGGTTTTCGAGTTTTCGAAAGCGGCTCTGCCGCGTATGCGCTGCACGCCGCGGGATTTGCCGAGACTGACCAGCCCGTCGGCAAGTTTTTCGACCACCCGGTTCTTGTAGTTGCGCACGTTTTCCAGGTCGATTTCCGGTGATCCGAACTTGAGACCCATGGCGCCGGCGTGCGCGGCGTCGTGAATCAGTTCCGCAAGATGCAGGTACGCTTTCGAGGGAATGCAGCCTCTAAAAAGGCATACTCCACCGGGTTTTTCCGATATCTCCACCAATGTGACGTCCATTCCCAGATCGGCGGCCCGAAAAGCAGCTGCATAACCGCCCGGTCCCCCGCCGATGACCAGCAATTCGGTTTCCTGTGACAGCTCGCCCATTACCATGGGAGATTCCTCTCCTTATTTTAGACGTTAAGATAAAGGTTTTGGACTGCGTTATCGGTCGGCGGCGTATTACAATACAGCCTCCTCCCTCTGGTCTTGCCCAAAATTTTATCTTAACGCCTAAAGTATGATGTTGCGCCACGCTGTTAGATCGATAGAAGCATTTTTTCAGGATTTTTGAGCGCGGTGCGGAAAAATTCCAGAAACCGGGCGGCGTCGATACCGTCCAGCACTCGGTGGTCGATCGCCAGGACTACCGGAAGAATCATGCGTGCCACGATTTGGGTGGACCCGGTCTCGGTTTTCCTGATCACCGGCTTGAACCGGGCGGCCCCCATCCCGAGGATGGCGGCTTCCGGGTAGTTGATGATCGGAGAAAAGTGCCCCCGACCGCCGGCTGCTCCGATGTTCGTGATCGTGAATGTGCCGCCTTGCAGCTCTTCCAGATCGACCTTGCGCGCTCGGGTCCTCTCGACGAGTTGCCTGAGTTCGACAGCCAGCTCGGTGATGCTTTTTCGGTCGGCGTTGCGTAATACAGGCACGACCAGACCTTCCCCCGTATCGGTGGCGACACCGACGTGGCGATAGTGCTTGCGGACGATTTCTCCTTTTGCCACATCCAGCGAGACATTGAACTGCGGGAACTGCCTCAGGGCTGCTGCGGCAGCCTTTACGGCAAATACGGTCAGGGTGAGCCGGCCGCCCTGTTTTTCGACAGCCTGTTTGTTGCGACGTCGCAAAGCTTCGAGCCGGGTGACATCGATATCGTCCTGGCTGGAAACATGCGGAATCTGGGACCAGGCCAGTGCCATTTGCCGGGCGGTCGCCTTTCTGATCGAGCGCAGCGGCAACCGCTCCACGGACCCCCACTTCGTAAAGTCCGGCAATCCGGGGGGCGATGTACCGGCAACGACAAGTGGTTCGGCTCCTGCCGACGGTTCTTCTGCCGCCCATTCACCTCGCTTTTCTTTAGACGCAAAGGCGCGCACGTCCTCGGCGGTGACCATCCCGGCGGGTCCACTCGGTGTCACCACGCGGAGATCGACCCCAAGTTCGCGTGCCAACCGACGCGTCGCCGGCGAGGCCGGCACGGGCCCCTTGTTTCTTTCCTGCGCCCCGGCGGTTTGGTCCTCCTGCTGCTGTGCGGCTTTTCCCGAGGGTTCGTCAGGTTTTGTTTTCTTCTCTAGCGGTGCCTTTTCTCTTTTCTTTGCAGCTTCTTTTTTGTCGGGTTCCTGGCCGGGTTTTTCTTCTTTTCTTACTCCGACCGCATCGTCACTGAACGTCATCATCAGGTTGCCGACTTTGACGACATCGCCCGGTTTGACCATAATTTCCTTCACTGTGCCGGTAAAAGGTGAAGGGATTTCGACCGAAGCCTTGTCGGTTTCCACCTCGAGAATCGGGTCACCCTCTTCTACGGCGTCACCGACTTTTACCAGGACTGCGATGACTTCGCCTTCGTGGATGCCTTCACCCAGATCGGGAAGTTTGAAAGAACGGGTCATAGGTCCTCCTCGTGTTATCCCCAACATTGCAACGTTTGGGTCAATTTACGGTTGCCGCGGCAGATTCGACGACTAACTGCCTTACCTGCGTGGAAGTAAGCGCGCATGCCCGAGACATTTGTCAGGCGGCGGTTTTTAGTACATTCCGGGCGGCACGCACGATCCGCTGGGCATTGGGAATATAGTGGCTCTCCCGGCTGAACAGGGGAATGACGACGTCGAAACCGGTAACCCGGCCAATCGGGGCCTCGAGGTAGTAAAACGATTTGTCAACCAGCTTAGACACAATTTCGGCCCCGGGACCATAACTGCGCGGGGCTTCGTGTATGATAACGGCGCGACCGGTCTTGCGCACCGATTCGGTGAACAGGCTGTCGTCGAGCGGCGACAAGGTCAGCAGATCCACGACTTCGGCATCAACGGTCTCCTTTTCTTTGAGGATTTCAGCCGCCTCGAGCGTGGGACGCATCATCGATCCATAGGAAACAAGGGTGATATCAGAGCCCTCCCGAACGATCTGCGATTTTCCGATCGGAAAGGTTTCTTCCTCCTCCGGAACTTCCTCACGAAAAGCCCGATAGAGGGCCTTGGATTCATAGAAAACGACCGGATCGGGGTCCCGTATGGCACTAACCAGCAGGGCACGCGCATTGCGCGGTCCGGATGGAATCACCATTTTTAGTCCCGGCGTGTGAGCATAGTATACTTCGCGACTCTCCGAGTGGTGTTCCAATGCTCGCACTCCGCCGCTGTAGGGCATTCGGAGCACCATTGGAACGCTGAACCGGCCCTGCGACCGCCAGCGCAGACGCGCGGCGTGGTTTTCGGTTTGATGAAACGCCTGGTAGCTGAACCCTGAAAATTGTATTTCACAAACCGGGCGAAGACCGAACGCGGCCATCCCGATCGACATGCCGACGATGCCGGCTTCCGCCAAGGGGGTGTCTAAAACGCGCTGTTCCCCGAACTGATCGACCAGGCCTTCGGTTACGCGGAAGACACCGCCGTCCTGCCCGACGTCTTCTCCCAGCACGATCACCCGGTCGTCCTTTTCCATTTCCTGTTTGAGTGCCAGGTTGAGGGCCTGAACCATCGTCATTTTTGCCATCGGTTTACTCCTCCCTTTTTTCAGCCAGCTCGCGTTCCAGAAATTCCTTTTGCTCTATTAGAAACGGCGGCATTTCGGCATAGGCGTGTTTGAACATGTCGGACGGAGCGCCGAATTCCTTCATCTGCTGTTCGGCCCGATCGACGGCAGCCTGTATCTTTTCTTTAATGTCGGTTTCCGTGGCCGCGATCTTTTCGTCGGAGAGAAGTTTTTTCCGAGTAAGGTACTTCTGGAGTCGGGTCAGAGGGTCGCGCTTTCGCCAGTCTTCAACCTCTTCGTCGGTCCGGTACCGTTTGGGATCGTCGGCCGTGGTGTGAACCGACATACGGTAGGTGACGCATTCGATAAGGGTTGATCCCTCGCCCTTTCGGGCACGTTCCACCGCTTCTGCGGCGGCGGCATATACGGCCAGCACATCGTTGCCGTCCACCTGGATGCCCGGCAGGCCATAGGCCAGCGCTTTCTGCGCCAGTGTCTGGGATCGAGTCTGTTTCTTGCGCGGTAATGAAATGGCCCACTGGTTGTTCTGACAGACGAAAATCACCGGCGTCTGAAACACCCCGGCAAAATTGAGGGCCTCGTGAAAATCACCCTGCGATGTGGCTCCGTCGCCGAAGAAAGTCATAACGACGTCGTCTTTTTTTCGATACCGGATCCCGAACCCGATGCCGACCGCGTGAAGCATCTGGGAGCCGACCGGAATCGACACCGGCAAGTTGTGACTGTCTTCGGGCACCTGCGCTCCCTCGTTGAAACCGTTGTTGGCAACAATGACGCTCTCCAGCGTCCGGCCGCGCCATATTTCAGCGGCCGTTTCTCTGAAGGAAGGAACCATCCAGTCCGAATCGCGCAACACGGCAACCGCTCCAACCTGAGAAGCTTCCTGCCCTGTTATCGGCGGGAAGGTTCCGATGCGCCCCTGTCGCTGCAGATTGAGCAGCCTCTCGTCGAATCGACGCCCGAGAAGCATGGCGGCGTAAATTCTTGACAAGGTTTCTTCCGGTATGTCCGGTTCCAATGATTCATCCAGGTTGCCCTCCGCATCCAGAATAGAGAGGAAGTCGATGTGGTAGGGGAGGTCAATTTTGCTTCTTGGCATGGCAAAACTCCTTGATGGGTCGGCCTGCTCAAAAGCCGGAATACGAAATTCCGGCACTATGACGTACTTAGAAAAACTGTGAAAATCGTGGCAGGAGAAGTTTGACAGATGGTGTCAATTGAAGCAAATACATAATTTCATGACGCTTTGTTTCAATGACAAGCTTGATGTCATGCTTACTGCACCACGTTGTTGAAGCAGTTTCTCATGCTATTTTTTTCGCTTAATGTTTAATATGCAACCGTTATCATCTTAGTCAAGTAGCCGGTGCATGGCGGTCTAAGGTTCCGGCATCATTACAATCATGGTTGCCGCATACGGCAAGGTTTACTTGTCTTTGTCGGGTGACTATGATTTAAAAATAAAGATCCGCCAGCATTGACGCACTCTTCCTCTGGAGGTTTTTGACATGGATTTCAACATACCGGAAGATATCGGCGGCGACGCCGAAAACTTTGGCCTTTTTCTTGCGAGCCATCTTAAACCGCACCTTTCGTCATGGTACAAAGGCGGGGAGGTGCCGGCCGGATTTTACCGCCAAATGGGTGCTGAAGGCTGGCTTGGCATTCAGTGGAAAGACGGTGGTCTCGCGAAGACGTCGTCGCTCAGAGAAGCGTTGATCAACGAGGGACTGGCGAAGTTGTCCCCTGGGGTGGCCATTTCGGTACTGGCTCACGTGAATCTCGGCTTGATAGGGCTCTATCTGTTCGGTTCGGATCAGTTGAAACAACGCTACGGCCGGCACGTTGCACGCGGTGAAACCCTGATGTGTCTCGGAAATACCGAAAACACGGCCGGCAGCGATGTGGCCGGCATATCGATGAAAGCCGAAAAAGCCGAGGGCGGCTGGCGGCTGAGTGGAACCAAGGCGTACGTCACCAACGGTTATTTCGCCGATCTGGGCGTTGTCACAGCCGTTTCGGACCCCGAAGCAACCCGCACCCGCCGCCTCTCGATGTTCCTGGTGGAATTAAACTCGCCGAATATCAAACGCACGAAGCTCAACAAACAAGTGTGGATTCCTTCGGACCTCACACGACTGCAGTTCAGTGACGTGTTCGTGCCGGATGATCATCTTTTGGGCGAGCGCGGACGAGGACTTAAGCAGGTGCTCGAGGTTTTTACTTGGAGCCGTCTCCCGATCAGCGCCCTTACCCTGGGGACGGCGGTTGGCGCCTTCGAAATGGCGTTGGGCCGGGCCCGAAGACGGGAGATCTTTGGAAAAAAGATTGTCGAATTTCAAGCCAAGGCATTCGAATTCGCCGATTTCTATGCCCGAATGGAAGCGGCGCGCCTTATGCTCCTGAAGGCCTGCAGTGTCGCGGATGCCGGTGGTGATTTTCGCCAGGAATCATCACTGGCCAAGTATCTCGCGGTCCAGATCGCAAGGGAAATAACACCTTGGGCTGCTGACATTTTCGGTGCCGCATCGGTCGTTTTCGAGCACCCGATCCACAAATACCCGATGGATGCCTGGGCTTCGTCACTGGGCGAGGGGACGCAGGATGTGCAGAAACTGGTGATATTCAGGGAATTGATGAAGAAGTATGAAAGCGGGGAATAAGTGGATCATTAGTGTAAAGAGTTGCCGAAGGCTACAGCAGCTTCTTCTCGTTTCAGGGCGTCAGTACGACCTTGCCGAACATCTCACCGCGCTCCATCAAGCCGTAAGCCGCCTTTCCTTCGCTGAGCGGCAGGATGCGATCGATGACCGGTTTCAGTCGGCCGGTGCAGACCAGCTTGACAATGTCGCGAAAATCCTGGTGGGATCCCATAGTGCTGCCGATCAGGCTGATCTGTTTGCCGAAGATGTAACGCATGTCGATCTGCGCTGTCGGGCCGGAGGTGTTGCCGACGATGACGACTCGGCCGCCGCGGGCCACCGCCAGCATGCTCTGGTTGATGGTGGCCTGGCCGACGTTGTCCACCACGACATCCACACCGCGTTTGTCGGTCAACCGATAGATTTCCCTGCTCCAGTCGACTTTGGAACGATCGAGGGCGACATCGGCGCCCAGTTCTCGGGCTTTCTCGGCTTTTAGTCGGTTTCCGGCCACTGCATAGACCCTGGCACCGGCGAGCTTGGCAATTTGAATCGCCATGCTGTTAACCCCGCCGCCGGACCCGACCACCAACACTGTTTCACCGGCCCTCAGGCGGGCCCGGTGGATCAGCATGCGCCAGGCGGTCAGGCTGACCAAAAGCGGCGCTGCGCCAGCAGGGAATTCAAGACCGTCAGGCTTGGCGGCCAGGTTTGCGGCCGGTACCGCCAGATATTCGGCCGCGCCGCCGCGGGTGTGCTCCCCGATAACGTGGTAGCCGGGGCTCAGCGAATCCTCTCCGCGACGGGTATATTCGTCGGCAGTCAGACTGATACCGGGGTCGACGATGACGGCCTGGCCGACACGCCAACCGGTGACGTTTCGTCCGACATCGACGATTTCACCGGCGACATCGGCCCCGCACCAGTGCGGCATGTCGAGCTTCAGGCCCGGCCAGCCCCGACGCACCCAGATATCCAGATGATTCAGAGCGCAGGCTCGAACCCGCACGACCACATCATCGGGACCCGCAGACGGGTCGGCAACGTCACCATATTGGATGACATTCAGGTCTCCGTGTTCTTCGAAATAGAGTGCTTTCATTTCAATGATGACAGCAGGGGTTTAGGCACCGACGTCCAGGCCGGCCTGGGCGAAGATTGGCATCAGAAAGGAAAGGCTTTCCCGTCCGGCCTCCACGGGTGTGTCGACGTAAGGATAGAGTTCAAGGCTGATATCGCCGTGATATCCAAGTCGCTTCATGGTGTCGAAGACATCGATGAAGCGGATGTCGCCGTGCCCGGCAATCAGATGGGCATGCAGACGGGAGGGAGCGATATCTTCGATATGAACATGACCGATCCACTCGAAGAGCTCTTCGAACGCCGTAGCCGGGTTTTCACCGGCGCAGTAAAAATGACCGATGTCGAAGTTCAAACCGACGGCATTGGATTTGATATCCTTGATGAACGATTTGAATTCCGGTGTGTTTTCCATCAGCAAGTTCGGCTCTGGTTCGATCAGGATTTTGATGCCCAGTTCCTCTGCCAGAGGTATTACGCGTTCCAGGCCTTTATGGAACAGCCTGACGGCCGTTTCACGGGAAATTCCGTCGGTTAGGGGGCCGCCCGGCGGTACGGAAATATTTTCGCACCCCAGGAAACGGGCGACCTCAAGGCTGTCGAGCGTATGACGAATTCGGACTTCGCGCCGTTTTGGGTCCGCTTCGATCCATGACGGCAGGTAGGTGTCGCCGATGGCAAACAGGGTGAAACTGTTGATATTGGTAATCGCGAGACGGTGGCGTTCGAGAAGCTCTTTGAGTCGGACCATCTTATTCTCGTCAAAATCGGGCGGATAGAGATGAGGCCGGTCCCCCATGATTTCGACCCCGCGGAAACCGAGTCCGGCAATTTTCTCAACCGCGTCGAACAGATCGGATTTGACGAACGCGTTGGTGCTGTAGCCGAATATCATGGGCGCTCCTCTGCTTTAGACACAGCGGATGACATCTTTTTCTCACAGCGACGTTCCAACAGATCCATGCTGTTGAGCTGCTCCTGGAAGGTCCGGGGCGCCTTCGGTCCGACCGGTTTTTTGAAGTAGAATCCCAGTTCGGGCACCGGCCCGCTGTGGCCGGCCAGCTGCAGCGCGGCCATCCAGCGGCCGAGGTCAAGCGCCATCGGTGCGGCCAGGATGGAATCCCGGCCCTGTAAGTTGAGACGGATGCTCATCGGCAGGTCGAACAGCCCCCTGAAGTCAATGACATCCCAGGCCTCTTTGGCATCTCCCCGCGGCGCGTAGTAATCGATGTGAACCTTATGGGTCGGTGTACTGTAGCGCCCGCCGACCGGGTAGCCGAGAATGTCGTCGAGCAGGTCGGTTTTGTTGGCGACTTTACCTGCGGCTCGTTCAGGCTCCATCAGATTTTTTCCATCCGCATTGCCGAGGATGTTGAGGCTGTACCATCCGTCGACCGTCAATCTCCGGGCCTTCAGGGCCGACGCCAGAACCACTTTGAGGTAGGTTTGACCGGTCTTGCCGTCGCGTCCGCACAGCGGCACCTCCCGCTTGACGGCTTCTGTGACGAGTACCGGTATCTCGACGGCATTGGGTGTGAAGTTGACCACCGGAACACCTGAGGTAACCGCTGCCAAAGCGTAGGCGAGGTCAGGCATACTGCGGTTACCGGCGGTTTCATAGAGTTCCGACAGGCTTCGGCAGTGATCGAAATTATTCAGGGGAGCGGCGGGAAGCAGGTTGATGAGAACCGGTAAGCATCTGTCATGCGCCTTTCGAAATTCTCGAATGTCGGCTGCCAATTGTTCTACCTGGCCTTGCAGGTTTAGGCCCGGCGCCGGGGCCGCCTTGACCGCTATTCGATCCAGTTGGTCGGCATGGAGACGGCAAACAGGCTCCGGAACGACGCCCTGACACAGGGCCGATGACGTCAGGGATTGCGGGTTATTGTCCCAGCCGGCGATCTGCGTCTCTTCAACTGCCGAGAGAAACGTGAATTTGCCTTGGGTTGTCAGGCTGGGCATGACGATTTCAGGCGTCCTGCGGCAGGCTGTAACGGCGATCGCCAGCGTCGATGCGATCGCACCCTTGGCCCCGGCAACAAGCAGCAAAAGAGGGCGTTTTCCTGGTAAACCGGTGTTTGTCATGAACCTTAACTCCAAGTCCTGACGATACTGCAAGATATGATTGTCGACGTGTCAGCTTTCAGCCGCAATAGTCCTTTCTGTCAGGCAGCCGAACGATTGTTCGAGGTCATTTATACGCGTCTCGAACTGGGCTCACCACGGAATTGTCGAGATTTAAAGCACCTGGGAGCCACTAAGCGTTGAGCGACCTGAACCACGGTTATGAGAAAAAAGAACTATTACAAGTTAAGGACCATGACTGTCAAGCCAGTTCTCGCGAACGCAATTGACGGAAACAATATTCACGCGGCCGTTTTTCTGGATCCGAAACTGAAGGTAAAACAGAATCGATTTGAGTTTTGATGTTGCAGGGGGATACCGGCAGGAGCGGCGATAAAACACTACTGCGTCCCGCCGGTGCGTCATATAAAGGGACTTTAATTGTCCGATATCAAGAAGCCGTCTGAGATCTGCAAGACCCGGCCGGCGAAGGCAGCACAATCCGGGCTGTGGGTGACCATAACGATGGTCATTCCACCGTCGTTGAGCTGCCGCAGCAGATCCATGATTTCCAGGCTGGTCCTGGTATCCAGGTTTCCGGTGGGTTCATCGGCCAGCAGAATCGGCGGCTCGTTTACAATGGCCCGGGCAATGGCGACCCTTTCTTTCTCACCGCCGGAGATCTGGTTCGGCAGACGATGGCTCTTGCTCTGGAGACCGACGGCTGCCAGGGCGGACTCGGCCATCTGCCGCTTTTTTTTACCTGAGGCTTTGATGATCGCCAGCGGCAGCATGACGTTTTCGATAACCGTGAGGTAGGGCACCAGATGAAAGCTCTGAAAAACGAACCCGAGAAACTCCCGACGGAAATCGGCGCGCTTTTCGGACTTCAGGCGGTAAATGTCGATGTCGTCCACCACGAAACAGCCTGAGGTGGGCGCGTTCATCGCTCCCATGACCGACAGGAGAGTCGATTTGCCGGATCCCGATACCCCCATGATGCCGACAAATTCCCCTGAAGAGATGGTGAAATTCATATCGGAAATGGCCGTGACGGTTGCCTCGCCACTGCCGTATTTTTTGACAAGATTACTGGCTAAGATGTAACTCATTGTTTTCTCCAAGGATATAGATTTTTACAGGGCTCTGAGTGCGTCATTGGGGTCCATGCGCGCGGCCATCAGTGCCGGGTAAGCGCTCGATGCCAGACCGATGACCAGCGCCAAACCGAATGAAAAGGCGGCCAGTCCGGGGCTGACATTCAGGTGGACCATGCGATCTTCGATAAACAGCCGCAGCCCCGCCGAAGTGGCGGCAAAGCCGGCCGCATAGCCTATCAATCCTGCGAGCACCGAAACGATGCCGGCTTCCAGGAAGACGATCCGCATGACGTGGCTCTTTCGAAAACCGATCGCCCGGAAGATGCCGATCTCCTCGGTCCGTTCCCGGACGCTGCCCATCATGGTCACCAGCACCACCAGAGCACCGATCAGGATGACCACGCCCGAGACCCCGTAGCTGAACTTTCTGAAATGGGCCAGGGTTTCCATGCGGCCCTTGACCACCTGTTGAATTGCCATGACTTTGGCACCGGGCAACGCCTCGGAGATCTGCTGCACCATTTCGTCGATGGGACAATTCTGGCAAAGTGCCGCGACCTCGGCCATCGATACCCGGCCGCTTTTTTCCAATATTTCTTGGGCGGTGGCCATGGTGGTGAAGAGCAGCTGGTCGTCCTGGCTGCCGGTCGGACGCAGAACGCCCGACACGAGCAGCTGTCGGCCCTTGATGTTGACAGGGCTGCCGGTCTGCAGGTTTAGAACACGTGCTGCCTCCGATCCCGATAGGACACCTTCGGCCTCGGGAAAGACGCCGTCAACGACCCACCAGGGTTTCAATATCCGGGCGGTTTTGAAGTCGACGCCCGAAAGCAGGACCCGATGGGTGTCAATTTTAACGACGCCCAGAACCAGCGGTCCCAGCGCGGCAATGTTGCGGTAATTCTTAATTGAGTTCACCCGGGCAAGGTCTGTCTCGCGGATTTCCTCCATTTCAAAAGAGACCCCGCCCAGCGAGAGACCGCCGTAAGTGAGCGGCAGACTCTCGGCACGGGGAACGATCAGGATATTGGCGCCGTACTTTTCGAGTTTGTGGTTGATGTCGCCGGTCATGGCCTCGACGAAGCTGATGACGGCGACGACTGTGGCGATGCCGATGGCGAGTCCCGCCAGAACGAAGGCGGCCTTGCCCTTGCGGCGCATCAGGTTACGGACAGCGATTTGTTTCAGCGTCATGACTGTGCCTTTCCGGTAAAATCAAAATACTGTTTTCCTTCCAGAATATCCTGTGCCAGAATCACGACTTTCTCGCCTTGAAGAGATCGCTTGAGGGGCGCCGGGTTGCAGCCGCCCTGAACCTCGTTGACCAGCACCGAAGCGAACCGGCGGCCGCAATTGCGGCAGACCATGACGTCGTCGTCCTGATAGTAGCCTTTACCGGCCGGCCAGCAGACATCACAAGCGTCGAAAGCGGCCCGGATGACACCGTCCGAGCTTTTGAGAATGAAATAACGAATGGTCAGGTTCGCGTGCTTGAGTTCGAAATGACGGGCGCGACCATCGGCAAACATGCTTACCGGGTAGCTCATTTGATCACCGGCCTTTTCCGCCGACACTTTAGATTCAACTGAGACCGCGTTGCCGCCGCCCTTATTTAACATCAGATAAACCCCGGCGCCGGCGATAACCACGGCGCAAAGAACGAGTATCAACGGTAAACGGTTTTTTTTATCGTTTCCAAGAATGGCCGCCTTTTTAGCGGCACGGACATCCGATTTGCTCTTTGCTTTTTTACCCATTTTTACGTCCTCCCGGTCCTGCTTGCAAACAGGACCTGTTTTAAAGATTCAAAGTTGGTTGAAAAAAACCTCGGCCGACGGTTCCGCCTGAAAATGCGAAAGATTGCGCAATTCAGAGTCGGAGACCCATCAGTTTTTCCGTTGAACATGAGAATGGCCAACAGATTGATTCGGTCGATGACTGTAAAGACGCGAAATTGCTGGTTTAGACCGAATTATCCCGTTTCCGGATTGAGGCGTTTTAACAGAGAAAAGTCAGGGTGGTGAGATAGATGGGTACTTTAAGGATGGAGGGGCAATACAGAACGGCCGACGCACTTGTTGTCCCAAGGCTGTTTGCCGGCGTAGCTGCCATATCGGTGCGGCCGGCGGTTACATCATGGTGATCGTGCTGGTGCGGCCTTAAAAGTGCCGGCGGCGATAACCGCTGCTCTGGACCACCGGTATATTCACAGGGGAAAGCCACCGTATCAGAGCAGCAACAACAGGGGGCCGTGGCCGTGATCTTCGGTGTGTGGTGAGAATTTACGGCCGCACTGCTGTCCATACAACATGCGGCACTGCAGACAAAGAGAGCGGAGCTGCTGTTGGCAAAAATCCCCAAGCCGAGTATCACGGCCAGAGAAATGGTTAGTGTTTTTATAAGAACGGTATGATGTTTTGAAATCATGGAGGTATCTTAGGAATATTAACGTCGCTTATTGGCGAGATACTAGAATGAGTTCCAATTATTGTCAACCCTAATTTGCTTCCGTCCACAAATAGCCCTGTTCCGAAATTTTGGTGTCAAAAAAGACAAGGGGTGAAAACTTTTAAATTTCGGTGAAAAATTGCAAATCGTAAATAACAAATACCCAAAGCAGGCCTTCGGCCGTAACCAAATTAGTGTTCAGGTTTCGGGTTTCAGGATTTGGGGTTTGCTGACACCTGACACCTGACACCCTATTCCTGATTAATAATGTGTTTTCACTTTAACAACACATCTTCGCATCTTGCGGTGAAGTTACAATCTAAGACTCTAACGCGCTCGGCGGTTATAACGACTATTAGTTCTCTGAGAAATATTTGGCGGCACCCGGGTGCTGTTCTATTC
>JARFQH010000288.1 GCA_029287875.1 Desulfobacteraceae bacterium
GCCGACGAGGGCGTCGACCGGATCAGCGGGGGCACCCATCAACGGTTTGTCATCGATGCCGAACGCTTCAACCAGAGTGTGGCTGCCAAGGTCGGAAAAAACCCGTCGTAAGACGCGGGGGGGGGTGTCAATCAAGGCCGCCGGACCGATGAACCTTATTTTATTCGTTTCATATCAATCAGTTATCAGATAGGCGCTCGTGCCTACCCGCCGCTATTATCCTTGAAATAGAACCGGTGCTGTAGTAGAAGAGTGCCAACTCATCAACCGTAACCGTTCACAGGGTTGCAAAGTCCGATGCGCTTCAAACCACCTAATTGTAAGCGTTTACAGGGTGCCGCAGGTGCAAGGCGTCGGGCGCGCAGACGTACTTTTGTACTTCAAGTGCCCGACAACAAAGCAGATGCGGTGCCCTGTGAACGCTTACCATCAACCGGGAAAACGACGGGAGATGGCCTTGAAATCAACAAAGGAGGACTCACAATGGGAAAAGGTGACCAACGCTCGAAACGTGGAAAAATTCACCGGGGAACTTACGGAAAGAGCCGCCGCAAGAAAAAAGCCGCTCAGAAAGAAACGAAAAAGTAACCTATCACTCTTGAACCATGCGTTTTTCAACCGGAACACCCTGACCGTCGCCAGGGACCTGTTGGGCAAAAGACTGGTGCGATGCATCCGGGGTCAAAGACTGAGCGGAATGGTCTTGGAAACAGAGGCTTACCTTGGGGCGGACGACAGCGCCAGTCATGCCTTCCGTGGGCAAACCCCACGAAATGCCGTCATGTTCGGGCCGGCCGGCATGGCTTACGTCTACCTGGTGTACGGTATGCATCACATGCTGAACGTCACCACCGAAGCGCATAGAACTCCTGGAGCCGTGCTGTTGCGTGCCGTGGAGCCCCTGGAAGGCATCGACAGGATGACCGAATTACGAGGCGGTTCCGGTCGGGGTTTAGCCGATGGTCCGGGAAAGCTGTGCCAGGCGCTGGCGGTTGATCTCTCCCTGAGAGGGATGGACTTGACCCTTGGTGAGAGGCTGTGGTTCGAGACCCTCCGCGATATGCCCGCAAATGATATTGTCCGGGGACCGCGTGTTGGAATCGCCTATGCCTCAGAGAAGGACCGTCAGGCACCCTGGCGCTTTCGGCTGAGTACAGCCGCCATGGAGCAACCGATTCGATAGCCCCGATCGCGTCGATATCCGCTTTGTCAAAACGACACACATTGTTATGTTTAAAAAAAAAGAGTCCTCGGTGCTGGTGTCGCCCTCCATCGATCCGGCCCTGGAGAAACCCCGCTGGTACAATCGAGTGGCGAGCTGGCCGTTGATCAGATGGGCAATACCCACCAAACTGGCCCTGGCCAATGAGGAGTTGATGCCTCTCGAAGGGGAGCTCTCTAAGATGCTGCCGTTGTGGCAGCGAGTGCAGGTGCCGGTTATCGTCATCCAGGGTCAGAAAGACCGCCTGGTCTCGCCAGCCAGCGCCGACTTCGCCGAAAGGGAATTGGGCCGTCGGGCCAAAATCATTCGCGTGCCGGATGCCGGTCACTTCATTTTGTGGCAGCAACCGTCGATCATCGGCGATGCCGTTCTTTCCCTGCTGGGCCAAGACCGTAGCCGTAAGATATCCTGATACCGACATTACGCGAAAAAACCATTAAAGGTTTGGACAAGCCAGCGTGAAGACACAATTCGTGGATGGACACGCGCATTAAAAACCACCCCTCTCCTTCATCGCCCCCAAAAAAAACGGGTCGTATCTGCTGATACGACCCGGAATATGTAAAGCTGAAAAGTAATGAACGATGACGTGATTACCCTTTTTTCATGACGTCCGCCACGTTGCCTTCAGAAGTGGACTTTCCCCCGAAGGCCTCTACGAGGCATTTTAAGGACTTTCTTGGACATCGCTGCACCTCCGTCTTTTCGACTGAAGGGTTTAATGTTTCCTCTTTTCGGCATGGGTGAGGGCTGCATCAGGAGGGGCTGACAGCCGACTTCACATAGGCGGGTCCAAAGTCGAGGAAACCGTCGTTTTGCGAGCGATAAATTCGCCCGCGTCGGTTAAGGAGGTCTTTGTAACCCGGGTTTTCCCAGGCTGAGTAAGCGATGCTACATTGTGGTATAACCTGTCAAGCTTTTTTTTGCTTTCCCTAAAGTTTTTTTTATAAGCGACGCCTCTGGCTGCATGAATCATTCGCCGTCGGTCTTGTCCAAATGAAAATAATATCGTAAAATACACCATATAAAAGGATTTTAAATCGTCCGGATTTTCCGCAACTCTCGATAAGCCGCCGACACGTTCATTCGGCGACGAAGAAGGACAACCATGGCGGACCGCAGCACCAGAGCCGATAATAGGAGCACGCGCGATCAGATCCTGGCGCTGATCGATCGCATGCCCGAAAAAATGCAGTTAAAATTGCTGAGTTTCCTGGAAGCCAAACTGCCGAAGCACATCACCGGTGATCTGGTCGCCGACAAGCGGACGGAGTTTCGCCGGATGTGCCTGATTGGGGTCGACTACCAAATCGACGGCAAACCCAATTACGGCTTTATTTTGGATATCAGCGCTTTCGGGATTTTCATCGAATCCGACACCCCCCTCGACACCGGCCTGGATGTCCATCTCGATTTCACTCTGCCGCGAATTCCGCAGTCTTTTGTGATTCGCGGCAAAATTGTCTGGAGCGGTTCCCAGGGTTTCGGCGTCAAATTCGACTCTCTGACAACCGTCCAAGAAGCCCAGATCAGATCCTTCGCGGAAGAGGAAGCCCGCGTCTACACTATCGTCAGCTGAAACATCCCCGGTTGAGTTCCCGATATCACCGTTTGTATTTCCTGCATCTTTTTGCTAACAGTTATGGTCTCAGAGGTGCCGGGACGAACCCCGGGCGACGAGCCGTTGTTTCACTGACCGATCAAACGCGGTACGGGCTGGCGATGGCGTGAAGAAAAGCGGTTGCACATTCCCAACGTTCCCCTTTTCCAATCGATGAAGAAAACCCGCCACGCGAACAGCATCCTGTCACCGTGCCGCCGCGCACCACATTCATCTTACCCATTAGAGAAAAGAAAGATGACCGATTTCAGAATCGAACGGGACAACCTGATCAATATCAGTGAACCGATAAGGACCGGGGAAAAGCTGCAAGCCTCTCATCGCTTCCTGCAGATCGCGAACCGGCATGCCGAAATGATCCCCCTGCTCGATGAATTCATCGCAGAAATAAAAACTCTCAGCGGCTGCGCCGCCATCGGCATGCGGATCCTCGACCGCAAGGGCAACATTCCCTTTGTGGCCTACACCGGCTTTTCTCGCCGGTTTTACGAGAAAGAAAGCCCGTTGTCGATTCGAAACGGCGACACCGCGTGCATTCGCGTCATCTGCAACCGGATCGATCCGGTCCTTCCCTTTTACACACCGGGCGGCTCATTCTTCGTCAACGGAACGAGCCGGTTCCCGGAAGCCACTGCCGCAGCCGGCCGCAAGGAGCCCTGCTCCGTCTGCCGCTCGTACGGGTATGAATCCGTAGCCCTGATACCGATTCGACTCGGCGACCAGATTTTGGGATTGATTCACGTGGCCGATCCCGGCGATGACAGGGTGCCGCAAGAGATGGTGCAGATCCTGGAGGATGGGGCCATGCAACTCGGCGCCGCCATTAAGCGGGTCCGCGCGGAGGAGGAACTGCGCAAATCGAATGAGGCGCTCGAAGAGCGGGTTAAAATTCGAACGGCCGAGCTGGCGGCCATCAACCGGGAGCTGGTGCGCCAGATGGCCGAACGCGAGCAAGTCGAGTCGGCCCTGCGAAAATCCGAAAACGAGCTGCGCCTGCTTTCCGGTCGCCTGCTGTCGGCCGAAGAAAAGGAGCGCAAACGCATTGCCAGGGAACTCCATGACGGTATCGGCCAGGCCCTGAGCGCCATCAAATTCGGTGTGGAAAACGCACTGCGGTCTCTGCAGCGCGAGCCCGCGTCAACCGAAGTCGACAGCCTGAAACAAATCGTTCCTTTTACGCAGAAAACAATCGAGGAAGTGCGCCGCATCGTCAAAGACCTGCGCCCCTCGATCCTGGATGACCTGGGCATCCTCGCTACAATCAACTGGTTTTGCAGGGAATTCAAATCCCTGTATGCCCCCATCGGACTCGATCATACCATCAATGCGGAAGAAGACGACGTACCCGAACACCTCAAGACCGTTATCTACCGGATTCTCCAGGAGGCCCTCAACAACGTGGCCAAGCACAGCCGGGCCGGCCGGGTGTCAATCGGCCTGGAAAAAAAAGACGCTCTGCTGGTGTTCGGAATCAGTGACGATGGTATCGGTTTCGACCCGGAACAAGTTGTCTCACTCGAGCGGTCGGAAAGAGGGGTTGGGTTGGCCAGTATGCGAGAGCGGACCGAATTGACCGGCGGGCACTTCTTTATATCGTCCGGCCGGCAGACCGGCACCACAATTCGAATTGTCTGGTCCCTGGCACTCGGTGCGCAACGTGTTTCAACATAGAATAGGAACCGAAGGGTCGACGGAAACTAACGAATCACCAACCCTTTTTCCAGTGCAAAAGACGTCAGGGCGGCGGCGTTGTGCAGGTTGAGCTTTTTCATGAGATTGGCCCGGTGTTTCTGCACAGTCTTCAGGCTGATACCCAGGTACGCCGCGATCTCTTTGTTCTTGTACCCCTCAGCGATCAGCTTCAGTATTTGTCGCTCCCTCTGAGATAGTGCATCCCAGGAGGTTTCGACCCCATCTTGCTTTTTGCCGCTCAGATAGCCATCGATGACCTTTTGCGAGATGCCGGGGCTCAGGTACGGCCGGCCTTCGAGCACGGCTTTGATGGCCATGATTAGCTCTTCGTGCGTGGCGTCTTTTAAAACGTAACCGTCGGCCCCGGCTTGCAAGGCGGCCAATATGTACTCTTCGGTTTTGTGAACCGTCAGAACGATAATGCGGGTTTTGGGAAAGCGCTTCTTGATGTCCTTCAAAGCCGCCATCCCGCTCATTCGCGGCATGGACAGGTCCATCAGCAGGAGATCCGGGGTCAGCTTCTCCACCCGCCGGATGGCTTCCAGCCCGTCCTCGGCTTCCCCGACGACATCGAATTCTGGGTGAAAAGATAAAAGGGCCCGCAACCCTTCTCTAAGGATGGTGTGGTCTTCGGCAATGACGATGCGATGTTTTGTTTCCATCAGCAAACACCGTAGTGTTATCCGACATACGGCGCGGCACGGCCGCACCGCCCTTGATCTCTTGCAGCGGCAGCACACCCAATCAGCCCCTGCCGGATCTTCCATAGCATCGGCAACCCCCTCGCGTAAAGACTGGTAAAACACCTGATATAGTTTTTCGGTAAACTCTTTAAAATCCGGTCACTCGGCGGGATTTGTCGGGTTCTCGTTTTCACCATGAATGGCCGCCTCGATGGGGATCGGCTTGACAGTCATTTCATTGGTGTTAATCTGTAATTCAGGCGCGCTCGACGATTCCTCATTAAAATCCTTCCAGGTCCTGTGCCCCCATCGAGCCTACCGTCCAGTCGCCGGATGATGCGGTTCCGGTGCACCCAAAATGAGAGAGATTGTTTTGACCGGTATAAAACCCTCGGGAACACCCCATCTCGGCAACTATTTCGGGATGATCAAGCCGGCGCTCGATTTGGTCGATGAGGGCCAAGCGCTCTATTTTATTGCCGACTACCATGCTCTGACAACGGTCAAGATCCCCGAAAACCTCAACCGACAAGTCTATGAAGTGGCCGGCCGCGAAATCTATCAATCCTACATCGGGTCATCGGCTAATCCGGGCTTCCGCGATTTTGCCATCGCTGCACTCATCGTGGCCGACCGCCAGGTCGTCGACCGGGTCTCGCTGGACATCAATCCCACCTCGCGCCAGATCCTCGAAAACCTCGTCCACCTGGGATATCTCGAAAAATTGATCCACGCAGGCGCGCGGATCCACCAGCCCGGGTGCAACGGGTGCATCGGCATGGGGCAGGCGCCGGCCACCGGCAAGATCAGCCTGCGGACCGTACCGCGCAATTTCCCCGGACGATCGGGCACCAAGGGCGATCAGGTCTACCTTTGCAGCCCCGAAACCGCTGCGGTATCGGCCCTCATGGGCGTCATCACCGACCCGCGGCAATTCGACGCGCCTTACCCGGAATACACAGAGTCACGCTCCATCAAGATCAACACCGACATGCTGGTGCCGCCACTGACACCGGACGAGCGCACGGCCATCGAATTGGAAAAGGGGCCCAACATTCAACCACTGCCGGATTTCACCCCTCTGCCGGAAACCCTGAGGGGACCTGTGCTGCTCAAAATGGGCGACAACGTCTCGACCGACGAGATCATGCCCGCCGGAAACCGAATACTGCCTTTTCGCAGCAACATC
>JARFQH010000299.1 GCA_029287875.1 Desulfobacteraceae bacterium
CGCATATTGCGAGTCCACGACCAGCGCCAAGCGAAAGCAGGTTTTGAACCGCATCGTCGACACCGTCAAACTGGCCTACCGGTTAAAGATCGACGTTCAAGCCGGCGGCAGCATCGGCTTCAACACGATCGGCGCTTTCGAAGGGCTCAAGGAAATCGGCGCGTTTACGATCGGCCACAACATCATCGCCAGAGCAGTCCTGAGCGGGATGCAGGAGGCGGTGCGCGAAATGCGGCGGCATATTAGAGCGCTTTAGGTTGATCGCCATCATCGGGAGAGCTGACATGTATCTTGTCACAGCCAATGAAATGCAGGCAATGGACCGTCGTACCATCGAAACTTTCGGCCTGCCCGGAAGAATCCTGATGGAAAATGCCGGCCGCGGTGCCGCGGCGTTTCTTATCGAGCTATTTCCCGACATTGCGGCGCGCAGGGTCGGCGTCATCGCTGGACGCGGTAACAACGGCGGCGACGGGTATGTCATCGCCCGTTGTCTATCCCAACGTAACGTGGACGTCACCGTTTTCCTGCTGTCCGAACGCGCGCGCGTGACCGGAGATGCGGCCGCCAATCTGAATCTGCTGTCACCACTGGGGGTTCCGGTCGTCGAAATCCCCAACCTCGAAGCGTTCGATACCGTCAGAGCGTCGATGCGCGACCGGGACCTGTGGGTCGATGCCATCCTGGGAACCGGTCTGCGATCGGAGGTGCGCGGCTATTTCAGAGAGGTGATCGACTTCATCAACAGCCTCGGCCTACCGGTCTTCGCGGTCGATGTTCCCTCGGGTTTGAATGCGGATACCGGTCAACCCTGCGGGACCTGCATCCGGGCCCATGCCACGGCCACCTTTGGCTTTGCGAAAACCGGACATTTCCAATTTCCAGGGACCGCGCTGAGCGCCAAATTACGTGTGGTCGACATCGGAATTCCGCCGCATGTGGTCGAAGAAGTCGCCCCGCGGCAGTTTCTACTGACCGACCGTGATGTGCAGAATGACGTTAACCGGCGGCCGCCCGACAGCCACAAGGGACACACCGGTCATTTGCTGCTTGTCGCCGGTGCCCCCGGCAAAACCGGTGCCGCAGCCATGGCCGCCATGGCGGCCATGCGGGCCGGCGCCGGTCTGGTCACTCTGGCGGCACCGAGCGGGATTAATCCGATTCTGGCGTCCAGAGTCCTGGAAGTGATGACCGCCCTGCTGCCTGAAATCGAGGGCGGCCGGCTCGGAATGTCGGCCTTCGAACCGATTCGTCTCCTGCTCGCGGGCAAACGCTGCCTGGCAATTGGACCTGGTTTGGGACAGGCTCCGGACACCAGGGAGCTCTTGCAACGGCTGGTCGTCGAAAGCCGTTTGCCCCTGGTAATTGATGCCGACGGCCTGAACAATCTGGCCGGAGCGACTGCGATCCTCAAAGAAAGCGCCGCGCCGGTCGTCATGACACCGCACCCCGGCGAAATGGCGCGCCTCGCGGAAACAACGGTCGCCGCGGTTCAAACCGACCGTATCGCTTGCGCCCGCGAATTTGCCCGGACCTTCAAAGTCCACCTCGTATTGAAAGGAGCCCATACCGTCATCGCCCATCCGGACGGTTTCACATTTATCAATTCGACCGGTAATTCAGGCATGGCCTCAGGGGGCATGGGAGACGTGCTGACCGGTCTGATCGCCGGTTTTATAACCCAGGGATTTCCAATCGCAGCCGCCTGCCATCTTGGCGTTTACCTGCACGGAGCCGCAGCGGACCGGCAGGCCAAGCGCAAAGGAGCCTGGGGTTACCTGGCATCGGACGTCATCGCGGGCATACCGTCTGAAATCAGGCGGCTTTTGGTGTCATAACGTTGACCCTCGGCAGAAGGTACCGCCCTGATCTCTATCGGCGGCAGCCGGAGTAAAAGGAGTGCCGTCACGCGATGAAGCGCTTCTCTTTCGAAACGACAACCCACTCGGCCGAAGAGACCCGAGCGTTCGGCGAAAGACTCGGTCGGCACATCACCGCCGGAACGACAATCGCTCTCAGCGGTGATCTCGGCAGCGGCAAGACGGTTTTCGTACAGGGCATCGCTAGGGGCTTGCATGTACCGGCAGAATATTATATTACCAGCCCCACTTTTACCCTGATCAACGAATACCCGGGAAGATTGCGTCTGCACCATATCGACCTGTATCGCATCGAAGATCCGATAGAAATCGAAGAAATCGGTGTGTACGAAATTCTGGGCAGTGACGGTGTGGCCGTGATCGAATGGGCCGAGCGGCTTGGGGCCGAACTGCCGGCGCAGCGCATTTGCGTTCATTTGGAGATGCCAAACGACCATGCGCGTCACATGAGGATCACGGCTGCGGGATCGGCTGCAGTCGCCATGCTCAAGAATGCCGTCAACATTCAATGAGGATGAAAAATGGGGTTGATTGTACAGAAATACGGTGGCACGTCGGTTGCGGACCTCGAGCGGATCCGCAATGTGGCCCGACGGGTGGCAAAGACATTCGACGACGGTAACGATGTGGTGGTGGTGATTTCGGCTATGGCCGGTGTCACCGACGGGCTGATGAAGATGTCCGCAAATATCAGCGAAAAACCCCAAAAACGTGAACTTGACGTTCTCCTGGCCACCGGAGAGCAGACGACCGCCGCGTTGCTGGCGATGACCTTGTGCGCCATGAATTACCCGGCCCGATCTTTGCTCGGGTTCCAGGCCGAGGTCCGCACGGACTGCGACTACGGTAACGCGCGCATCGTGGACATCGGCACCGACCGCATCCGGCGGCTGATGACCGGACGCACCATCGTCGTTGTAGCCGGTTTCCAGGGCTGTGATCCGGAAGGCAATATCACCACCTTGGGCCGCGGCGGCTCGGATACCTCGGCGGTGGCCATTGCGGCTGCACTGAAGGCCGACACCTGTGAAATCTACACTGACGTCGACGGCATTTACACCGCCGACCCGAACATCTGTCCCCGCGCTCGCAAGCTCAAGGTCATTTCCTACGACGAGATGCTGAATATGGCCAGTTTGGGCGCCAAGGTTCTGCAGATCCGGTCGGTCGGTTTCGCCAAAAAATACAACGTTCCCGTGCATGTCAGGTCATCTTTTAATGGAGAGGAAGGGACAATGGTGGTGAACGAAGACTCCGGCATGGAAAAGCTGATTGTCACCGCGGTGACGCACGACAAGGACCAGGCCCGCATCACATTGAAGAAGGTCCCGGATCAACCGGGAATCGCGGCCAAAATCTTCACGCCCATTACCGAGGCGAAAATTGTCGTGGACATGATCATTCAAAATACCCGTGCCGGTGGCCAGACGGACCTGACCTTCACGGTCCCCGAGTCCGATTTTCCCCGCGCGATGGAGATCGAACGGGAAGTGGCCCGGCAAATCGGCGCCGAAGAAGTGTTTGGCGGCAAAAACATCGCCAAGGTATCGGTCATCGGCGTGGGTATGCGCAATCACTCCGGTGTGGCCTCGACCATGTTCAACACGCTGGCCAAGGAAAACGTCAACATCATCATGATCAGCACGTCTGAAATCAGGATCTCCTGCGTGATCGAAGAAAAATATATCGAGCTGGCCGTCCGGGTCTTACACTCGGCCTTCGGACTGGACCGTTAAGACTAATAGTCTCCGGCGGTTTAAAAATAATGAAAAAATTCAGTCCCGATCAGCTGGTGACCGTTGTGGTTCTCGGTTTGCTGATTCTCGGCGTTATCCTCTATCGACGGCTGTCGTTTTTCTAAGATTTTCAATCGATCGCTCCCAAGCGACCTTTACCGCAGCGCAGAAAACGGGCCGAAAGACGAATCGTAACGGCCCGGTTCGACGCGGAAAAACGCCACGTCATCAGTTGACAACCATCGTAATAGCCGATACTTTTGCTTCCTTATGTCAAACCGAATGAAAAAAGGCTCAAAGGACTGTTTGAATTGGACAAGTTAATTCCCAAACGCATGTTTTTCACCAAGGGTGTCGGCTACCATCGCAACAAGCTCCAGAGCTTCGAGTTGGCGTTGCGCAATGCCGGCATCGAGAAGTGCAATCTGGTCTACGTATCGAGCATCTTCCCGCCGGATTGCAGGATCATCTCGCGCAAGACAGGCATCGAAGAGCTGAAGCCGGGTCAGATCACTTTCGCGGTTCTGGCGCGTGAAGACACGAATGAACCCAATCGTCTGGTGTCAGCCGCGGTCGGCCTGGCACGCACCAAAAACCACCATCAGTACGGGTATATCTCCGAGCACCACGCCTTCGGTGAAACCATGAAAAAATCGACCGACTTCGCCGAAGACCTGGCGGCGACCATGCTGGCATCGACACTGGGAATCGAACTCGATCCGGATGTGGCCTGGGACGAACGCAAGCAGGTTTACAAGGTCGGCCAACGCCAGTTTGTCACCCGCAGCGTCGCCCAGTCGGCCAAGGGTCACAAAGACGGCCTCTGGACCACGGTCATTGCCTGCGCAGTCATGTTGATGACGTAAAAACCGGTTAAGCCCGTTAGGCCCGTTTGAGTTGGTTCGCCGGCCAACCGTCTAAACGGGCCAAACCGATTAACAAGGGACATCTTCCTTATGCCGCACCATTCGATGTTCAAGGATCACCCTGATATCGTTCCCCCCGCTCTTTCCAAAGCCATGTCGGTCGTCGATCTGATCGACGTGCTCGGCCGGACATCCTTCGAGGCCCGCAACGTGCACCGCGGGGCCCGGCTATTCGAACGCATGGTCTCCGACAACGACGTAATCTGGCTCGGTATCGCGGGCGCCGGTGTAGCCGGCGGCATGGGCGGCATGATCATCTCGCTGATCGAAGCCGGCGTCATCGATGTCATCTGTTCGACCGGTGCCCAGGTCTATCACGATCTTCACTTTGCCTTCGACCTTCCGGTCAAAGCGATACCGCCGGTCTGGGACGACAACGCATTGCGGCGGCACGGCGATACCCGCATCTACGACATCGGCATCCGCGACAAGGAAACCCTCGATGCGCAGGACGCCATCATCCGCCGCTTCATCCGGGAATGTCACCGGGAGCAGCTCTCCGGAAGACCGCTCTCCAGCTGGGAATTCAACCGGGCTCTTGGAAAATGGACCCACCAACAGGCCAAATACCCGCAACGCAGTTTCGTCGCCACCGCCGCCGAACACGGCGTCCCCATCTTCTGGGACTCACTGGCCAACCATTCCATCGCCTTGAACCTGGTCTTGACCGACCGCAGCGGGTTGCCGATCAGCCTGTCCGCACAAAAAGACATCTTCGATTCGGCGGCCATCGTTTTCTCCACCGAACAGACCGGTTTCATCGAACTGGGAGGCGGGGGACCCAAGAACTTTATTCAGCAAACCAGCCCCACTATCAGTCAGATCCTGGGCATCAATTTCGAAGGCGCCGACCGCGGGCTCCAAATCGGCACGGCCATCGAGAGGGAGGGCAGTCTGTCGGGCTGTACCTTCAGCGAAGCGGTGACCTGGGGCAAGTACCGCTCCGTGGATGAAGAGAAGATGGTGCAGATCTGGGGCGAATACAGCGTCATCTTTCCGATTTTGGCGGCTTATGTGATAGCAAAATGCGCCAAACGACCACTGAAGCATATCGCCACGCAACTGCCGCAGTTTGCCAAGAAACTGGAGCAGGCCCGTTGAAAACCGACCCGCAACCGTTTCTCAATCCCGACCCCGAATACACCGCACTCGAAAACGCCGCCGCCGTGATCCTGCCGATCCCCTACGAAGGCGGCGTGAGCTACGGCAAAGGTGCGGCCGCTGCACCTGCAGCGGTCATCGCGGCATCCCACCAGCTGGAGTTCTACGATGAGGTGCTGGAGGCCGAGCCCTATAGGATGGGCATCGCGACGGTGATGCCGCCCCGTCTGCCCTCGGATCCCGCCAAGGTGCAAGCGGTGGTGTACCGGTCGGCCAAAGAACTGCTCGATTCGAGGAAGTTCGTGGTATTGATCGGTGGCGACCACTCGGTCAGCGGTCCATTTGCCCAAGCCCTGAAAACAGTGCACGGCTCTCTTTCCGTGATCCAGCTCGACGCCCACGCGGATCTCAGGGACAGCTATGACAACAGCCGCTTCAGCCATGCCTGCGTGATGGCGCGCATCCGGGAAATAACCACGAACACCCTGCAGTTCGGCATCCGGAGCATGTCCCTGGAAGAAGCACAACGCATCGAACGGGAAAATATAGCGGTGTGCACGATGTCGTCTTACCGCAACGGGGCTTTCGACATCGATGCGGCCCTCGCCGGACTGCCGGAACCGGTTTTTTTAACTATCGATGTGGATGCGTTCGACTGGAGCGTCATCCGCAGCACCGGTACGCCCGAGCCGGGCGGCTTTACCTGGGACGAGGCCCTGCATCTGCTGAAAAAGATATTCGACCGCAAAAATGTGGTCGCCTTCGACGTGGTGGAACTCTCCACCGCCCCCCGGGATCTGAATTCACCCTTCGCGGTTGCAAAACTGATTTATAAATTGCTGGGGTTCAAACTGGCCGGTGCGGTCCGCGATAAAAGGCTCGACTGGCCGGTGAAGCCCCGGGGGTCTGTTTTCGACGGTGGTCGGAAGCATTAACCGGTTGACATGGCCTGTGCAATTTCTGTGTTCGTCCTCTCGACCGCACCGGCGATGTCGGCGGCGCCGAGCAGGGGGCGACCGATGACCAGAAGGTCCGCGCCCTGTCTGATAGCGTCCGCCGGTGTGGCCGTCCGTTGCTGGTCATCATCTTCCCGGTACCAGCTCGGTCGGATCCCGGGGCAGATCTTTTTAATGTCGAGAGCTTGGATCGATTCCAGGTCCGTCGCCGAACAGACGAGATAGGCATATCGGGACACGGCCGCGGCTGCCATCTGCGCCACCATCTGCTGCGGGCTCTCACCCCGATAGTGCCGTCTGAAATCCTCCCGGCCCATCGATGTCAGGATGGTGACGCCGGCGATGTGATCCTTTGGCAGCCCTTGGGCGACCGGATCGTAGCCGGAAGTGCAGTGAACCGTCGTGATATCGGCACCGGCCGTCAAGTGAAGCGTCAACGATTCCGTCATGGCGCTGGGAATGTCGTAGAGTTTGAAGTCAAGCATGACCCGTCCGTGACGCTTGATGTCGGGTATAACCGTCAAGCCGCGGTCAAGCACGCTGCGGCGTATTTTGTAGCCCCACACCAGACCTTCGGTTCGGCGCATGATGTCTCGGGCCTGGTCCCACTGAACGTGGTCGAGCGGAAGGATAATTCGGCTGTCCATCACTCTCTCTCCTTGCCTGTTGGGGTCAACCTTTGAAAAATCGGATCGTCATTTCCGCCTCCGACATCGACATCCCGACGCAGGAGATACAATAGACGAAAACAGCGTCCACATAAAGCCCTTTTGGAATCTACTCCTTTTGAGTAAGAAATCTATTGATTTAAAGTACTTTTGAATGGTATAAAGTAACATTTTAGTCGTCGTTAAGATGCACGCCCACCACTTATCAGGACTGAATTCGCATGAGTTTCGCAATGCCAAAACAGACGATACCTTCGGGCGGTTATTGGCTGGGACACTCCGAGCCGATTTTGCTGCAGGCCTTTCTCGGGACCTGCGTGGGCGTCGCCTTGTTCGATGCCAAAAGTGGCGTCGGCGGAATGATTCACCTTCTGCTGCCCGAGCCGGTGGGGAGCGGCATGGAACAGGCCGACACCCGCTACGCCACTACCGGCATGCCTTTCTTTCTCGCGGCGCTAAGCGAAGCCGGCGCCGTCCGGGATCAACTGACAGCGGTCATCGCCGGCGGCGCGCTTGTCGGTCCCCTGAGCGCTGCCGATCTTGATCTCAACATCGGCGGCCGCACTGCCGAGCTGGTCGAGTCGATTCTGTCCGCTGAAGGCATTCCGATCGTGCACTCGGAAACCGGCGGGTTTTTTACCTGTTGTCTGCGGCTCGACATGGAGAACTGGTCATTTCGCATCGAGCCATTGGGGCAGGAAAAGAACACCACCAGGGAATCCGGGCGTTTGCCCGATCCGGCGGAAATCCAACAGGCTACGGAGAAGATCAAGCCGATACCGCAGGTGGCCCTGAAAATCCTTCATATGATCGACGAGGGCGCCGAAGACATCAAGCCGATTGCCGAGGAGATAAA
>JARFQH010000161.1 GCA_029287875.1 Desulfobacteraceae bacterium
CCTGCTCGATAAGTCCTGGCCGACCCCGAAAGTCTTGATCCTGTCGTGTCTGAACCGTTGCATGCGATCGCTGGTCTTTCCGAGCAGGACCTCGGTGAGATATTGGGCCCCGAACCGTTGACCGGTTCGATAAACCCCGGAAAGCGCCTTCTGGGCCGCTATCGTGCCGTCCCAGGATGCCACGCCTTCCTTGCACGTCCCACAGTTTCCGCAAGGGACAGCCAGCGATTCACCAAAATACCTCAACAGCACCTGGCGGCGGCACTCGATGGTTTCGCAGTATCCCAGCAGGGCATCGAGCTTTTGCTGCTGAACACGCTTGAACCTCTCGTCGCCTTCCGACCGACTGAGCAGCTGGCGCGCCGCGACCACATCTGACAATGAGTAGAGCATGCAGGCCTCTGCCGGCTCACCGTCTCGTCCCGCACGTCCTGTTTCCTGGTAGTAGGCTTCCATGCTCATGGGGACATCGAAGTGGAACACGAATCTCACATCCGGCCGATCGATACCGAGACCGAAGGCGATGGTGGCCACGACTACCAGCGCCTCTTCCCGGGCAAAGCGCTGCTGCCGGTGGCTTCGCTCTTCGGAAGACAGTCCGGCATGGTAGGCCGCGGCATTAACGCCCCTCTGCGAAAGCCACGCCGCGATGTCGTCCACCCGCTTGCGGCTGCGGCAGTAAACGATGCCGGTCTCGCCCGGATGCCCCTTTGCAATGAAATCGTGCAACTGGCGTTTGCCGTTCTCCTTCAGCCGCACCCGGTAGCAGATGTTTGGCCGGTCAAAGCTCGACACGAACTGTGTTGCCCGACTTAAATCCAGCTTCTCGAGAATTTCCCTGCGGGTTGCCGCATCGGCCGTGGCCGTCAGTGCCATGCGGGGAACGTCCGGGAATCGACGGGTCACGGAGGCAATTTTAAGGTACTCCGGTCGAAAATCGTGCCCCCACTGAGAGACGCAGTGGGCCTCGTCGATGGCAAACAAGGAAACCGGAAACTGTGAAAGAAAGCGCTGGAACGTGTCGGACAGCAAACGTTCCGGTGCAATGTAAAGCAAGTCGGTCTCACCCGACAAAACGCGTCTTTCCACCTGCCGGGCGGCATCGGGAGCCAGGCTCGAATTCAGAAAATCGGCACGCATGCCGTTCTGGCGCAGACCGGCAACCTGGTCCTGCATGAGGGCGATCAACGGCGAAATGACAAGCCCCACTCCCTGGCGAATAAGTGAGGGGATTTGAAAACAGATCGATTTGCCGCTGCCGGTCGGCATCAGAACAAAAACATCCCTGCCGGCCAGGGCTTCTTCGATAACATCGAGCTGATGGTGGCGAAACGTGTCGTAGCCAAAAAATCTCTGCAGAATGCGATGCGGTGTCATGCGCTCCCCAATGTTCGTGTTCATCCTGCGACCAGCCGGGACCGTTCGGACAGATCGTATACATATTTTTTCGTGAACCCTAAGTCTTGGGATGAAGACATCGGCAAGTTTACGGAGGTTTTTGAGAGCTGAAAAAAGCGCGGTCCGGTCGCAGGGGAATACCCTATGACGGCGAGTGCTTCGGACGTGGCTCCGGCCCGACTCGAACGCCTCGAAAAATCGGGCCAGGCGGCGGGTTTCACTCTTGAACGGCAGGCCGCTTTCGGTCGGAGGAAAAAGACGAATCGTTACTTTTCTTTCTTCTTTTCCTGCTTTTCCTTTTTCTTTTCCTTAGCGGTTTTGCTGGGCTTCTTTTTCGTGTCTTTCTTGGTGTCCCTGGATTTGGCCATTCTCTCCTCCCTGAACGAATCGTGTCATCGTCAGCAGCCGCACTATGCCAATAAAAATATCATAGTGGTCCCGCAAGGGTCAATTGTAAAATGGGTAGAGTCTGATGTGCGGGGTTTAGGGCATGTTCGACCGAGGGATCGCGTTTTTGGCGATACCTTTCGATACGAGATCCTCGTCGCCTGAACCGGCCAGGTCAAAATCGATTAATGGTTGCTTACCGAATTGACTTTTCAAGAATTCCAGCATCAACACGCCGACCCGCTCCTCCCGGTTTAGAATCCGGGCATAGCCCCCGTTGCGAATAAGCCGGCTGAAACGGTCTTCGGAAAGTTCATTATGTTTCATGGCGTATTGTTCGAAGTTTCGGGCATAGTTTTTTATAAGGGTGTCCAGGTTTTTATCGGGCAGGGTTCGCATCTGGTTGTATTTTTGGGCCAGTGTTCCGTCATCGGGCATGTCTTGAGATTCCATGACGTATTTAAAATTTTCGATAAAGCGCTCGCTGCCGGCGCGAATGTGACCGGGTTTGACCATGTTCATGCCCAACCAACCTGCGTTGAGCCATTTGAACAACGTCACATTTGTAGCGTTACGGTTTTTGCTGGCCGGGTGAAAAATCATGACGGAGGACGTATCATAAATAAATGTGTCCATCCATTTGAGAATGGCGGGTGAAAGCCCTTTCTCACCGGAATAAAAATAGGTCCAGTTGGGGTCGTCGACGATGACCGCGCGTTTGCCCACATCGGAGGGACGGGTCATCTTGGAGACGGAAATCAGCAGGGGGCTGCCGCGGTAATGAAGGAGGACGGTCAGGCGATCCAGGTCGTAGCGGTAGTAGCCGCCCGTTGACATGTCCGGAGTGGTGACCTCATACTCCCGCCCCCTGAGCACCAGGGGCTTATCGAGTGTTGGAAGAGACTTCCAGATTTCGATATCTCGTGCGACAAGGTCGCTTTCCGGATATCGACCGCTCAGCCGCAGCAGTTTGGGTAATATCACGTAGCTCGGTATTTTTGGATTGAAGCCATAGCGCAAAATGCGCTCCAGGGGAGCCTGGATGTCGCTGCGCACGCACACGCCGAAACCAGTCGCACGCTTGGCCGGGTCGACTGACCTGGCGCTCGCGTCATCGGCGACGGCAAATTCGAGCAGGGATTGAACACGGTTCGGGTCGAATACGGCTTCCGGCTGTTGGGCCAGATCGATTAGATAGCTCAGTCCGTTCTCGACCTCTGCGTCCAGTGCCGGCTGGTGCGACGAATTTGTTGTCTGCCGTTCCGATGCCTGAACACCGGGAAGCCCGAATATTGTGATCGATGATGCCAAAATGACGATAAACAGCCAGGTTTTATTTTTGGATCGTGTCATGGTCTCTGGTTTCAATGTCGTGTAATAAGCTCGATGTTATTTAGAATTTTCATTTTAACTGGTGTCAGAATTCGCTGTTCGACAACCACTTGCCCGCCGCCGATTTTGAATTCATAAAACCTACCTTAAGAGTACCGGGGAAAATGTCAAATACAAGCCCCAGAATTGTAATACTTTTGTAAAATCAAAAGATAACCTTTCGATGTCGGCCGGAATTTTCTAAACTGCTTCGTATGCGCGCAACGCCTTTTAACTCTATTCCGGGGGTAAATATGGACAGCCATCTCGTTCCACTTCATCCCAAAGCATCACGCGCCAGGGTTCTGTTGTGCGGCGTGTTCGGTCCGTTCGCCCAGGATGATGAATACGGCAGCCGCACCATCAACCCGATGGAGCTTTACCACAATCAGGTCACGCGTGTACAGGGGGCTTTTTCCCTGCGTATGTTTCATCGGTCTTTCGCCCTGTTGCTGCTCCAGGCGAACATCGACGCACCGTGCACGGTTCTCGATTTTGCCACCTTGGATCGCTTCATTCAGGAACTCGAAGAGACATCGTATGACATCATCGGAATAAGCGCCATCCTTCCCAATGTCGGCAAGGTCAAAAAGATGTGTGAATTGATTCGCCATCACCAGCCGAACGCCGCCATTGTCGTTGGGGGGCATGTATCCAGCAAGGAGCGGTTAGACGAGACGATAGACGCCGATCACATTGTCAAAGGCGACGGCATCAAATGGTTCAGACAGTTTCTCGGCCAGCGCACCGATGCACCGGTTCGGCACCCGGCGGTCTACTCGGCCTTCGGTTCCCGTGCAATGGGAATCACCATGCGGGACAAACCCGGCGATACGGCTGCCATACTGATCCCCTCGGTCGGATGTCCGGTTGGGTGTAACTTCTGCTCGACCTCGGCGCTGTTCGGCGGCAAAGGCAAGTTCGTCAATTTCTACGAAACGGGCGATGAACTGTTTGCCGTTATGCGGCAACTGGCGCATGAGCTCCAGATTCAATCGTTTTTCGTGCTCGACGAAAACTTCCTGCTCCACCGCAAGCGGGCACTCAGGCTGCTGGAGTTGATGCAGACTCATAATGAAAGCTGGTCGTTGTGCGTCTTCAGTTCGGCGCGGGTTATCTGCTCTTACTCCATGGAACAGCTCGTGGGACTCGGAGTCGGCTGGGTTTGGATGGGTATCGAAGGGGAGGGCAGCGGCTACAGAAAACTCGAAGACGTCGACACCCGTGAACTGGTGAAACGGCTTCAGGCCCACGGCATTCGCGTCCTCGGCTCCTCCATCATCGGCCTCGAACATCATCGTCCCGATACGATCGACAGGATCATTGAACACGCCGTCGGCCACGAGACGGATTTTCACCAGTTCATGCTCTATACGCCGAATCCCGGTACAGCCCTGTATGAACAGCACAAGCAAGCCGGCTCGCTGTTGAGCGAAGCGGAGTTCTCCCCGGCGGACGCCCACGGACAATACCGGTTCAATTACCGCCACCCCTATATTCAAGAAGGCCAGGAGGAGAGGTTTCTGCTGGATGCCTTTCAGCGGGATTTTGAGGTCAACGGCCCCAGTCTGGCGCGGCTGATAAGAACCCTGCTGACCGGTTGGGCGCGCTACAAGAATCATCCGGATGGGCGGATCAGGGCTTGCTTCGCTCGCGAGGCGCAGCCCCTGAGGTGTTCCTATGCCGCCGCCATCTGGGCGATGCGTCACTACTACCGCAAAGACGCGTCGATGTTCGTGAAGATGGATCGCCTGTTGAAAGACCTGTGCCGGGAGTTTGGGTGGAAAACACGCCTGTCGGCCCCGTTGCTCGGTCGTCTGGCTTATGTCAAACTGGTAAAAGAAGAAAAGCGTCTGGCCGCCGGCTGGAGATACGAGCCGATAACCTTTTACGAGAAAAACGTGGCGGCATCGGCTCTTGATGGCCACGACAGGGCGGTTTCGCGCATCAAGCCCGGCGGTATCCGCGCCGTTCAGGTATTTCCGGCCGCTTCGACGAGAACCTGAAACGGGTCAATTTCGGCCGAATCCGTTCGGAAACTACCTTAAGTACGTAGGAACCTCATTCCTCCAAATAATTTTTCTTCGCTTGAAATCTATCTGGTATTCGAAGTCCATCAAGAAATTCATGCCGAGCAAACCTTGACGCTCTACCAATGGGTCTTTGTGCTCGATGATGCTGACGAAAACATTTTCTTTCTTCAGCGGTCCAATCTTGATGTAGCTCAATTGAGCCAGACTTGATTTGATGCGCTCTCCTTCGGCCGAGAACAGCACGGATGGTGTCATTTGCCGAATGGCTAAATTGTCGGCGATGTCGCGGTGCAATACCGTGATCGAAGCGCCGGTGTCCAGGAGTAGCAGAACCGTTGTTTCCCTCGACTGATAGCCCAGGGTGACAGGGAGCAAAATCTGATTGTTTCGAATAAGTATGGTGGTCTCGATCTGACCGGTGCGTTTGCTGATGAGTCTGTCGTTTTCCCTTAGTTGCCTTGCGATGCTTTCTCTGGCTTCTAAATCGGTGTAGAATTTTTTACGGTTGTCGATCATTATGAAGTTGCCGGTATGATCGACGCCGATTTTGAACACTCCTTTTTCACCTATTTTAAATTTTCCCGCATCGGCTTTGTCAATATACCAGCTGCCGTAGCTATCGGTCTGCAAATAGACGCCCCCTTCATCCCTGCCGATAAAATACTTGTTTTCGGCGTGAAGGAAAGGAACCCACCAGCAGCTAAAGAGGATAAAAACAACTAGCCTATAAGTGTTCAATTTAGCCGCCATAGGATTTCTTAATGCCCTCTTACAAATTCATTTCACGATAACAACGCCAACGATGGTAGCTCACTAAGTATTACTTTTTTCTTACATTTTGCACAAAACTGATCGTGCCTATTTAGGGTGGTATGTAGAAAAGTAATGATGTAGCAAACACCCACACTGCTGCCGAGGTATGCAAAAATCGTGGTAAATATTCATTTGTTATAATTACAATGAGTTAACAGAAAACAAAAAATTATAAACAATGAGTTTGTAAATTTTCCTACATAAAAAATGGGAAGATTGCTCCACAGATGAGCAAATTGAGATGGGAAAAAACATCCGAAATGAGAGGAAACGTTTATTGAGAATTGAGAAAAATACTTACGAGGATAAAACTTTCACTTCATATATTTATATAACCAAAACGTCACACCCGTATTTCAGCCCCCCTGTATAAAAGACTTTGCACAATTGCATGGTTCTTGCAGTTTGCCGATCACGCCTGTTGAGTTCTCAAGGTTCAGACTGATAATATGACTCTGAAAACCGAAAGCTAATAGTTGTAAGTGATCTCTGTAATTACTACTCATGCTTGTGCGAAAGGCCACGGTCCGATCGGTTCTTTCCCACCTGCTCGAGAGAGACCATGCGCTTTAATGCATGTTTTCTCTTCTCAAGATGGCTTCGCAGTTTATTGTTCTAAAGCCGTCGATCTGTCGGGAGATTCAATCTCCCTAAGGGTCACGGTAAGAAATAATTCCACACGATTGCGCCGGATTATGGTTTGCCTACAAGGCACATCCACCTGCGCATATCGGGATACGTGTGGGTGGATGTAACGCAGTAGACGGGCCATAAGACAAGCAAGAGGTGGAATT
>JARFQH010000344.1 GCA_029287875.1 Desulfobacteraceae bacterium
CGGTATGAAATTGTACGATATCGCGGAAAAATCCAAACCGTCCCTGTTCAGAAAAGATTTTTGGACCGGCAAAGTCATGGATCTTTCCATGAAGAACGAAGCCTTCAAACAGGAGATGTTTCGATTCGTGGATGTGTTTCCTTATTTAACCAATCCCGAATCGGTGGCACGGCACATCCAGGAGTATTTCTGCAGGCCGGACCAGGATTTTCCGAAAACGATGCGCTGGGGGTTGTCCAAAGTCAAACCCGACTCGATCGCCGCCAAAATGGCGGCCAAGAGCATCGGGAAAAATATCAGCACCATGGGCAAGCAGTTCATCACGGGCGAGACCATCGATGAAGCCGCCAAAGTAATGCTCAAGGGCCGCCAAAAAGACGGGGTTGCATGGACCGTCAAAATCCTCAAGGAGGCGGTTACGTCAACACGGGAGGAAGAGGAGTTTCTGGAAAAACAGATCGAACTGTTGGAGCGCTACAGCGAAATCGTCAAAGAGTGGCCCGCCCTGGGAACCGGTGAAAAAGGCGGTCCGGACTGGGGCGTTAGCCCCCAGGTCAATATCTCGCTGATGGCCTCCTGCCTCTATTCCCAGTATCTGCCTAAAAGCTGTGCCATGGACTATGCTATCGACCGGGCCAAGGAACGGCTGCGGCCGATCTACCGCAAGGCCCTTGAATTAAACGCTTACGTGCTGATGGACATGGAGCACCTGCCGGCGCGGAGGTTTACCCTGGAATTGTTCAAGAGCATCAACGACGAGCCCGAGTTTCGTGACTGGCCTCACAAGGGCATCGCTTACCAGGCGTACATGAAGGATGCCGAACCTTTGCTTGCCGAACTATTGGATTGGGCCAAAAAAGGCGGCCACAACTTCGGCATGCGCCTGATCAAGGGCGCTTTCTGGGACGAAGAGGTGGTGCTGGCCAACCTCTACAACTACCCGATTCCGGTGTTTACAAACAAACACGCAACCGATGGCAGCTACGAGAGATGCGCCCGCACGGTGCTAAAAAACCACCGCTACATTCAGCTCAAATGTGCCTCCCACAACATCCGCACCGTCGCTTACGTCATCGAATGCGCCAGGGAGCTTAACGTCCCCGAGGGCCGACTGGAATTTCAAATGCTCCACGGCATGGCCGAGAACCTGCGGGAGGCATGGAAGAAACACAACCTGCGGCTGCGCCTCTACTCGCCGGTGGGAGAAATTGTGCCCGGCATGGCCTACCTGGTGCGCCGTCTGCTGGAAAACACCTCCAGCGAATCGTTTTTAAGACAGAGTTTCGCAAACGGTGCAGCAAGAGAAGAGATGCTGAGAGACCCGGCGATCCTTGCAAATGAGAACCCGCAGCCAGAGAAAGATAACGAAGCCGCATCGGAATACGGCGAAAAGGGTCCTTTTTCCAACGAGCCGCCTGTCGAATGGGACATTCCGACGCACGCCGCTTTCGCCGCCGCACTTGAAAATAAAAAGGCGTCTTTTCCCCGGCAAGTACTCCCGGTTGTTAACGGAGCCCCGATAGCCGGCGGAAAGAAAATGCTTTCCCGCGACCCCAACGAGCCCGAAAGAGTCGTGGCCGAAGTTGTTTGCGCGGACACCGTCACGGTCGAAAAGGCGGTCGCCGCCGCTAAAACGGCTTTTGTGGACTGGTCCGTCACCCCCGCCGAAAAGCGGGTGGACTGCCTTTTCAAAGCGGCGGAGCGGGTGCGCGCCAAACGCCACGATCTGGCCGCTTTGCTCGTCTATGAAGCGGGCAAAAACTGGAACGAAGCCCAGGCCGATATTTGCGAAGCGGTGGATTTTCTCGAATTTTACGGCCGCGAAATGATTCGGTTAAACCAACCGCGCGTGGCCTCCGAGCTGCCGGGGGAATCCAGTCGCCTCGGATACATTCCGCGCGGCGTCGGAGTTGTTATCGCGCCATGGAATTTCCCCTTGCCCATCTCCATCGGCATGACCTCGGCGGCCATCGTCACCGGCAACACCGTCGTGTACAAACCGGCGTCACAGACGCCGGCGATCGGGCAGGCGGTATACGATATTTTCAACAGCGTGGACTTGCCTAAAGGCGTGCTCAATTTCGTTCCCGGACCGGGCGGAGAAATCGGAGACGCCCTGGTCACCCACAAGGACGTGGCCTTTACCGTATTCACCGGAAGCAAGGAAGTGGGTCTCGGCATCATCGAAAAATCCGGGCGCACGCCCGAAGGCGCTCAGCATGTGAAAAACGTCATCGCCGAGATGGGCGGAAAAAACGCCATCATTATCGACAGCGACGCCGATTTCGACGCAGCCGTGTGGCCCGTCATCCAGTCGGCCTTCGGTTACATGGGCCAGAAATGCTCGGCCGCCTCGAGATTGATTGTTTTGGAAGAGAATTACGACAAGTTCGTCTCAAAATTTAAAAACGCGGTGGAGACGCTGATATGCGGTCCCGCCGAGGACTCGCGCAGCGACATCGGGGCCGTTATTGACGCCGGAGCCAAAGAGAAGATCGAAAAGTACATCGAAATCGGTCACAGCGAAGGCAAGCTGCTGACCAGGGGCGCCGCGGCCGAAGGACCCGGACATTTTGTTCCTCCCACCGTGTTCACCGATATTACCCCTGACAGTCGGCTGGCCCAGGAGGAAATTTTCGGTCCCGTCGTGTGCATCATCAAGGTAAAGGATTTCGAGAAAGCCCTCCAAGTGGCAAACGGCACTCAGTACGCCCTTACCGGCGGCCTGTTCTCGCGCAGCCCGGCCAATATCGAGCGCGCCTGCAGGGAATTTATGGTGGGAAGCCTCTACATCAACCGGGGAACCACCGGCGCCATGATGAAACGCCACCCGTTCGGCGGTTTCAAAATGTCCGGCGTCGGATCCAAGGCCATGGGACAGGATTATCTGCCTCAGTTCATGTACACCCGCACGATCGTGGAAAATACGTTTAGAAGCGGGTTTGCGCCGATGAAAGATGACCCGTCCGCAAAATAAAAAAGACATGGAATTAAAAGCGATACACGAAAACTGTTCCGGCTGCTGCACCTGCCGGCTGGCCTGCGCCCTGGAAAACCACCGGGAAGTAAACCCCGGCCTGGCGGTATTGCGCATCGAGGGACGATTCCCCGTGCCGGGAGATTACCGGATACACCTGTGCGACCAGTGCGGGGCATGCGCGGAGGTCTGCCCGGTCGAGGCGATTGGTGAGGATGAAGCCGGCGTCTACCGGATTGACGAAGACATTTGCACGAGTTGCATGCTTTGCGAGGACGCCTGCCCGTACGACGTCATTGTCGAAAACAAGCGTACATCCATGCCGATCAAATGCACCAATTGCGGGGCATGCGCCGACGTCTGCCCGAGGGATGCCATTGTCACCGTGTAAGGGTCACGGTAAGAAATAATTCCACACGATTGCGCCGGATTATGGTTTGTCTACAAGGCACATCCACCTGCGCATATCGGGATATGTGGGGTGGATGTAACACAGTAGACGGGCCATAAGACAAGCAAGAGGTGGAATTATTTTTTGCCGGGGCCCTAAGTCAATATTGAGGAGAATAAAATGACCTTGTATGGATACGCCGGTGCAATTTTACGAATCGATTTAAACCGGTCGTGCATACAAAAAGAGCCGCTTCCCGCCGATATGGCCGAAAAATATATCGGCGGGAGAGGGTTTGTCGCAAGAATGCTTTTTGACGAGATTGCTCCGGGCGTCGACCCGGACAGTGAGGATAACAAATTCATCGCCGCCGTCGGTCCCCTCACCGGCCATTTTCTTCCGGCGAGCGGGAAAACCCATTTCGGCGCGAAATCACCCGCGACCGGCGGTTACGCCGACAGCAACATGGGAGGGCATTTCGGCCCCGCGATGAAATACGCGGGCTATGATGTCCTGGTGCTGACGGGCAAGGCCGCCGAACCCAGCTACCTTTTTATCGAGGACGACCACGTGGAAATTCGCCCGGCGGGAAAATATTGGGGCCAGGGATCGCTGACAACCGAACGAATGTTAAAAGACGATCTCGGAGAGGATTTCCAGATACTCACCATCGGGCCGGCCGGAGAGCGAAAAGTCAGATTTGCGTGTATCTCGCACGACTTCGGACGCCAGGCGGGCCGAACCGGCATCGGTCTTGTCCTCGGCGCCAAAAATATAAAAGCGATCGCGGTCAAGGGAACCGGAAGCCTGCCTGTTTTCGACCTTGAGGGCGCTTACACCAAGGGAAAGGAGGCGTATAAAAAAGTCAGAGAAAAACCGGGTTTCAAGGGATGGACCCCCGAGGGAACCGCCGGGTTGACCAACTGGGCCAACGAAATCGGCGTGTTTCCCACCCGAAATTTCCAGACCTCCTATGCGGAGCACCACCGGGATATCAACGGAAAGGCAATCTTGGAGAGATTGAAAATTACGGACAAAGGCTGCTACCTCTGCCCCACGCCATGCGGAAAATACGGCCACGCAAAAACAACCTTGGGGCAAGCCTACGTCGAGGGTCCTGAGTATGAGACCATCGCTCTTTTTGGAGGCAATTGCGTGCTCAACTCCATCGAGGATGTGGCATACGCCAACTGGGTGTGCGACGAGTTGGGAATCGACACGATATCGGCGGGGGTAGTGGCGGGATGGGCCATCGAATGCTATGAGCGGGGGATTTTAACCGCAGGGCAAATCGGAAGAAAAGTCCAATTTTCGGACCTGGAATCGGTGGTTTATCTTCTGGAGAAAATGGCCCTTCGAGACGGAATCGGTGATCTGCTGGCCGAAGGCGTCAAGCGGGCCTCGGAAAAGGTCGGCAAAGGCTCCGCGGACTTCGCCGTTCATGTAAAAGGACTGGAATGGACCGGGTATGAATGCCGCAACGCCCCTTCCATGATGTTGGCCTATCTCACCTCCGACATCGGCGCCCACCACGGCAGGGCCTGGGTTTTGGGACATGACATCGCCGGTTCGTTCACCAGCGTGCATGACCTGATTGTCGCGGGCGGAGATAAGGAAAAACAGCCCAAGGGGCTCGTCACGGAAAAGTGCGCCGAGTATGTCATCGACTCCCAGCACGAACGTCCCCTATTCGACGCGCTGGGAACCTGCCGCCTGCAGTTCATGGAGTTGGGATTCGAGGGCGCGCATTATTCCGAGCTTTACACCTATATTACCGGGAAAAAATTGAGCTGGAAAGAGTTGCTGGAGATTTCCGAGCGCATCTGGCACCTGACCCGGGCGTTTAACGCAAGAGAAATCGAGGGCTTCGGACGCCGCTGGGACTACCCCCCGAAAAGACTCAGCGAGGAACCTATTAAAAGCGGCCCGAACGAGGGCTATTGTATTCCCATGGAAGATATCGAATTTCTTCTCGACGCCTACTACAAGGCCAGAGGATGGAATGAAAACGGCATACCCACGCGAGCAACCCTTGAGAGGGTCGGACTGAAGGATGTCGCCGATGTTATGGAACTCTAAGCTGGTGAGAGATAAAGAAAGCAAGACAATTCAAACGTAAAACGACAAGTTAAAATCTTGTGGGAGCGGTACGCGTAAACACCGGCCAATACGACGCTTTCTTGTCAATATGTATTGACACGGTCAGGCCTATAGATTATCAAATGAATCCATTTCGTAACCGTTCACAGGGTTGCAAAGTCCGATGCGCTTCAAACCAACTAATTGTAAGCGTTTACAGGGTGCCGCAGATGATAGGCGTCGGGTGCGCAGACGTACTTATGTACTTCAGTGCCCGACAACAAAGTAGATGCGGTGCCCTGTGAACGCTTACTCCATTTCGGTGCAAATGTCCATATTGACGGGAGTGATCATGACTTTAGAAGAAAAAATCGTCGCGATGCTGGAAGAAAACAAGACCCCCTATGAAATTTATGAGCATGAACCGGTTTACACGAATCCGGCCATGGCCGAAGCGCTCAATGTGACCGAGGCGGAAACCGTCAAGTCGCTGGTCCTAAAGACCAAAGAGGAAGAAATGATTGTGCTGGTGTTACCGGGCAACAAGAAGGTCAACTGGAAACAGGCGGCCAAAGGCGCTAACACCAAAAAAGTCTCCTTCGCTAAACCGGAAGCCGTCAGCGAGGCGGTCGGTTGTGAGGTTGGTTGTGTGCCGCCTTTTGGTCACTTAACCCCTTTGCCGATCTATATGGATCTGGAATTGGCCAAAAAGCAGTATGTGTATTTCAACCCCGGCGTACACCATAAGTCATTTAAGGTTAAGGCCTGGGACCTGAAGAAACTCTGTGAGCCGAAAATGATCTAATGACAATGAATCGAATGGTTGCCGCTAAGGGTCACGGTAAAAAATAATTCCACACGATTGCGCCGGATTATGGTTTGTCTACAAGGCACATCCACCTGCGTATATCGGGATACGTGTGGGTGGATGTAACGCAGTAGACGGGCCATAAGACAAGCAAGAGGTGGAATTATTTTTTGCCGGGGCCCTAAAGCTTCTTCTTGACCCACTTAACATCCGGTAAATTGCGCTTGATCTCAGTGGTGACCAGGTTCAGATGCTTCTGCATCGCACCTGCTGCCTTTTCCCCTTCGCCCTTGGCCACGAAATTGACGATTTGTTCGGCCGTGAGAACGGCCTTGTCGCGTTGAAACAATGCGTTGGGCCTGAACTTATCGTATGCATTATGGACCTTTTCGACAATTTGCTTCATCATCTCAAGGATCATCTGGTTACCCGAGGATCGGGCAAGCGCAATATGAAATTCAAAATCGTGTTCCACAAAACGGTTCAGGTCACCCGTGGTTGCCTTCATTTTTAAACAGGCGTTCTGAAGCCGCTCAATATCTACCGAATCGGCCCTGCGTGCAGCCAGCCGGACCACATTACATTCCAGAATTTCTCTGACTTCCACCAGATCGATGATATTGGTGACCGCTTGGATATCCTGCAGCGCAAAGCCCGTCGCTTTCACGGGATCGAGATCCTCGCGCACGAAACAGCCTTTACCCTGGATGCTTTTTAAATATCCCAGCATCGACAGGGTTGAGGTCGCTTCCCTGATGGTTGACCGTCCGACGCCGAACATTTCGCTTAATCGATGTTCGGTCGGCAGTTTATCGCCGGGTTTCATCTGCCCGGATTCGATGCTCTTGAGAATCTGCTTCATCACCAGTTCAGGGGTAGAGTTTCGTTTGACTGTTTTGTAGTTTATGGATCTCATCTGTTTTTTCAAACCGTTTTGTCCGAATAAAAATTTTATGCCGCTCGGCTCTTTTTTCTTGACACAAATCTTATAGTCTGTCAACCTGATTTTCAGGTTGTCAGACAAATCTGGTCTGGTCTCGCACGTGGTTAGGCGGGCGTTTTTTTTCTTGACCTTGCCGCGCGGAGGGAGCAACCCCAAACCTTTCTTTGGATTTATTGTTTAGGTTTTAAGAGCTCGGTCGAACCATAAAAAATGTCAATTTCCCGAGAGGTGCACCATGGCCGAAAATCTCACCACCACCGTATCTTCCAAGAGTCAAACCGTCGAAATCAACCGGGCCCTGCCCACGGTTGTCATCGGGGAACGCATCAATCCGACCGGGCGCAAGAAACTGCAAGCCGAACTCGAAGCCCATAATTTTAACATCGCGCAACATGATGCAAGCGCTCAGGTGCTGGCTGGCGCAACAATTCTCGATGTCAATGCCGGCGTTCCTGACGGAGACGAACCCACATTGATCCAGGAAACCATCCGTGCGGTGATGGCGGTAACCGATGTGCCGCTTTGCATCGACACGGCCGACCCGGATGCGCTGGCAGCGGCCCTCAAGATATACGAGGGCAAAGCACTGGTCAATTCGGTCAACGGCGAAACCCATTCATTGGAAAAAATGCTGCCGCTGGTCAAGGAATATGGTGCGGCGGTTATCGGCCTGTGTATGGACGACGACGGAATCCCCTCTCTTCCGGAAAAACGGCTGGCGGTAGCGGGAAAAATTATCGAGCGGGCCGCGAAACTGGGAATCCCAATCGAGGATGTGGTTATTGACCCGCTCGTGCTGACGGTCAGTGTGGACAGCAACGCCGCTATGCTCACCCTGAAAACGACCGAACTGATCGTCAAGGAATTCGGTGTCAATATCACCATGGGCGCCAGCAATGTTTCTTTCGGGCTGCCGGACCGGTCGGCCATCAATGCGGCATTTATGGCGATGGCCATACAGGCCGGATTGACCTGTCCGATCACCAACCCTCTGGATCCGGATTTGGCCATAGCGGTACTGGCCGCCGATCTGGCAATGGGAAAAGACGAATGGGGTGATCGCTGGATAACCGCATATCGGTCGCGTAACAAACCGGCTTGAGCCAGGTTTGCCGATTTGTTGTTTAGCCGGTTTCTCCGTTTGCTGGTTAAAATTTCATGTTGCAGTTCGACTCGAATCAAGCGAACCTTGATGGCGTAGATGCCAGCCCCATTTCTGTTCATTTCCGGATGAAACTATCGCTCATTGGCAACTCGACAATCTTTGCCTTTTCCCCTGATCGAAAAAATCTTATAAAGGTTTTCCACTTTCCGGCATTGGTGACAGCGCCCTTGGCAAGTTCAGGGGATGCAACTTCTTGATTGTATGTTTTTTCAATTAGTTCTGGCATATTTGTGTGCATTTCGTGTTTCATGCCGACCTTTTCGTTTTGACAGAATTTCTCCGGGCCGGAGGCCGACATTTCAATTAGGGGCAATGCCCCTGGATTCAACAAGGAGGGTGTTCAAATGAGCGATGTGTTAAATTTAATTTCCACAAAGATCATTACAGGGAAAAAGGATGAAATCGGCCAACTGACCCGGGATGCTCTGGACAAAGGGCTCAGTGCCCAGGACATTCTTTACGAAGGGCTGATGCCGGGAATGGATCATGTCAGCAAAGAGTTCAAGAAAGGCGACATGTTCGTTCCCGAAGTAATGCGCTCAGCTCGCACCATGCTGATATCCATGGAAATCCTCAAACCGCTCTTAATTGAAACCGGTGCGAAAATGGTGGGAAAAGTACTGCTGGGAACGGTCAAAGGCGATCTGCATGATATCGGGAAAAACCTGGTCGGTATGATGTGCGAGGGCGCCGGATTCGAAATCAGGGATCTTGGCGTCGATGTGGAACCGGACGCATTCGTGCAGGCGGTAAAAGAATTCGAACCCGATGTGGTCGGCATGTCGGCTTTATTGACCACTACCATGCGTAAAATGGACGACACCGTCAAGGCGCTCAAAGAGGCCGGGGTGCGTGATCTGGTGAAAGTGATGATCGGTGGTGCGCCGGTGAACCAAGCCTTTGCCGATAAGATCGGCGCCGATGCCTATGCGCCGGATGCTGCCGCCGCCGCCGATAAGGCCAAACAATTGACCGGATAAAAACCGGAACGAGCAACCGGCATGTACCCGAGCGGATCAATGCGCCGTAAGCGTCAGTCGATCGGCCATTGAGAAAGGAGAGCTTGTCATGAGAACCAACTATCGTAGCAATTCAGGTGTGCGTTTCCAAATGCTTTCGCAGGATCAACTGGAGGAAATGTTCAACGGCGTGCTGACTGTTCTGGAGACGATCGGACTTGACGTCCACCACGAAGAAGCGCGCAAAATCCTGGGCGACGCCGGAGCTCGGGTCGAAGGCAAACGGGTGTGTATCCCCCAACATCTGGTGAAACGGTGCCTGTCGACGGCGCCCCGCAGTTTTACCATCTATGCGCGCGACGGTAACCCGGCCCACGACATCCACATCGGCCCGGGTCGGGCGCACTTTGGCCCGGGTCCGACGCCGCCGAATTTTATCGACATTGAAACGCTCGCACGCCGTCTCTTCGTCAAAGATGATGCCCGCATTGTGGCCACCGTCGTGGATGCGCTGCCGAATATCGATTTTTGTGAATCCCTGGGAACCATCAGCGATGTTCACCCGGATCTTGCGGCTTCGTATGAATTTGCAACCATGTTTCCCAATACCAGCAAGCCTATCGTGGCGTGGTCCTACGGCTGGGACGACTCGACCGATATTCATAAAATAGCCGTCGCCGAAGCGGGCGGTCAGGAGGCGTTTGAAAAACGCCCCAACTATGTTCACTACTGCGAACCGTTATCCCCTCTGGTGAGTACGTTCGATGCGGTCGACAAGGTCATCTTTGCCGCCCGTCACGGCGTACCGGTCGTCTTCACGACCTGTGCCCTGGCCGGCGGGACCGCGCCTGTGACGGCCGCAGGGGTCATCGTTCAAACCACCGCCGAATCTTTCCTGGGACTGGTTCTGGCCCAAACGATCCGGCCCGGCCTGCCCTTTTTTATGGGTGGTGTTCTTTCGGTAATGGACATGAGTGCCATGATACTGACCTACGGCGCCCCTGAACTGAGTCTGATGATGGCCGGCGCCACCGAGCTGGCTCATTATCTCGGCATTCCGCTCTGGCAAACCGGCGGCTGTACGGACTCCAAGTGCCTTGACGAACAAGCCGCCTTCGAAGGCTCCCTGTCTTGTTTTTTTTCGGCCCTGACCGGCGGAGATCTCTGTCACGACGTCGGCTATACGGAAAGCGGGATGACCGGCTCCATCTTTCAGACCGTCATGATGGACGAAGCCATCGGTTATTCGCGGCGGATCACCCGTGGCATCGAGGTCAATGAAGATACGCTGGCCGCGGACGTCATCCACAACGTCGGACCGGACGGCCATTACCTGTACGAAGAACACACCATGCGGCATTTTAAAACCGAGTTTTGGTATCCCAACCTCTGCGATCGTCACAACTTCGAGGAATGGGAGGAAATGGGACGAAAAACCATGCGCCAGCGCGTGATCGAACGGACGCGCGAAATCCTCGGCTCCCATAAGTCGTCTCCAGTCAAACCCGAAACCGTTGACGCCATCACGGCGATTATGAAAGCCGCCGAAGAGCGGGTGAAGAACAAAGAATAACCGAAACCAGACAAATGGAGAGTGGCCATGAGTAAATTACTTGAGAAAATCGCAGCGGGTATCATCGAGGGAAAACTCAATGAGGTCCCTGATCTGGTGCAAAACGCATTGGATGAAGGCCTGGAGCCCACAAAAATTCTTGAGAATGGGTTGGTTGTCGGCATGAACGAAGTGGGCAAACGCTTCAAACTCGGATCGATGTTTGTTCCCGAAGTGCTGAGATCGGCCCGGACCATGCACGCCGGTCAAGAATTGTTGCGTCCGCTGCTGGCCGAAGGCGGTGCAAATCTCGGCGGTAAGATTGTGCTGGGCACCGTGAAGGGCGATCTGCACGACATCGGAAAAAATCTGGTCGGCATGATGTGTGAAGGTGCCGGATTTGAGGTGATCGACCTGGGATTCAATCTGGAGCCGGAAAAATTCATTGAGGCGATAAAGACCCATCAACCCTCTATCGTCGGCATGTCCGCTCTGCTGACCACCACCATGCGGGCAATGGGCCACACGATCAAAGCCATGGAAGAGGCCGGACTGCGGGATAAGGTCAAAGTGATGGTGGGCGGCGCCCCGGTGGATGCCGATTTCGCCGAACGGATCGGCGCCGACGGTTACGGCCACAATGCAGCCTCGGGCGCCGAAATGGCAAAAAAGCTGGCCGGGATGTCGTAATCCGGTACGGACCGGAAATGGAAAATGAAATTATCACCGAAGAACCGGGAGCCGGTTGCGATCATCGCCTGCAAGGTTCTGCAGAGCGCCTTGGAAGAGATGCTGCCGGAGCGACTGTGCCGACGAATGCATTTTATGGACTACGATTTGCATCGGTCGCCGGACCGGATGAATCTTGAGCTGCAGGCAACCATCGACGCCATCGAGATTCCCGGACGAATCGTACTGGG
>JARFQH010000060.1 GCA_029287875.1 Desulfobacteraceae bacterium
AGTATCGACTGAGTATTATCCAGCGCAAGCCGCCATGCTGTCCCTGCGTGAGGTGCTGACCGAACGAAACCTCTTTCCGGAAACCCGGGCTTTTTGGGACCGTCGCAAGATTTTCTGCACATCCGAGTCGACTATTCCCCTAAATGAAACCGCAGGAATTCTCTTTGAAACCGCCGCATTCTCCGGCGGCCTGCCGGTGGCACCACCACTCAAAAGGGGGCACATGCTGCCGGATTTTATCGATCGAAAGCCGGTTCGTTCCTTCTTTGGTAGGCTTTTCCGGCGCAAAACTGAACCCGATCGACCGGTTTCGAAAAGAACACCGAAGGTGCGGCAGAGAATGGTTGCCAGCGGTCTACCGCCGGAGGTCAGGGATGAACCGTAAGCCGATCAAAAAATTCTGGGAAAAAGAGGCCGTGAGGCGGCGCGTCCTGCTGATGCTCCTCATCGTGAGCACCACCGCGGTCGCCAGCGGGTACATGGCCAATGTTCTACCACACATGGGCCGCACCGGGCTCGAAATTGCCCTCATCATTTTTTTCGCCATGCTTTTTGCGTGGATATCGATCGGGTTTTGGACGTCGTTCATCGGTTTCCTGATTCTGATGCGGCGGTATAACCGATTTACAATAAATTGGCCTTCTTACGCCAACGATCCCGGGATCGAAAAAAATGCCCGCACTGCAATTCTGCTGCCGGTTTACAATGAATCGGTGAACCGTGTCATTGCCGGCCTGCGGTCGACTTATGAGTCGCTCGAATCGACCGGTCAAATGGCGTCCTTCGACTTTTTCGTGCTCAGTGATTCCACTAATCCCGACCGGTGGGTGGAAGAGGAGGCTGCCTGGGCGGAACTTTGTAAAGAAGTCGACGGCTTCGGCCACATTTTTTACCGCCACCGACGACCGAACATCAAGCGCAAGAGCGGCAATATCGCCGATTTTTGCCGCCGTTGGGGGCGCAGTTACCGCTATATGGTCGTCTTAGACGCAGACAGCATCATGAACGGCGGTACCTTGGTTCGTCTCGTCCGACTCATGGAGCAAAATCCCGATGTCGGCATCCTTCAGACAGCCCCGACGACGGTCGGCCGTGACACCCTTATCGCCCGCGTGCAGCAGTTCGCCAATCACGTCTACGGGCCGATGTTTGCCGCCGGCCTGTCCTACTGGCAGCTGGGTGATGCCCAGTACTGGGGGCACAACGCCATCATCCGGATCGAGCCTTTCATGAAGCACTGTGCCCTGCCGCAGCTGCCCGGCGAGCCGCCATTGGGGGGCCACATCCTCAGCCACGACTTTGTCGAGGCCGCTCTCATGCGCCGGGCCGGATGGGAAGTCTGGCTGGCATATGATCTGGGCGGCAGCTACGAGGAGGCGCCCCCTACCCTTCTCGATGGTCTGACACGCGACCGGCGCTGGTGCCAAGGCAATATGCAACATATGCGGCTGCTGTTGACGCGCGGCATTTTCCCGGCCCACCGCGCCCTTTTTCTCAACGGCGCCATGTCATACATATCGGCCATCCTGTGGTTCATGTTTCTGAATCTCAGCACCATCGAAGCGCTGGCCCAGGCGATCTTCGAACCCAAATACTTTCCAGCCCACCGGACCCTTTTTCCCCACTGGCCGGTTTGGAATCCCGGTTGGGCACTGACGCTTTTGGCATCAACAGGCTTCATCCTTTTTCTACCCAAACTGCTGAGCTTTTTTTTCATCTTGTTCAAGCAGCGGCAGGCCAAACTCTATGGTGGATTCATAAAGCTCTCTCTAAGCATCGGCGCCGAGATCGTCTTCTCCACTTTTTTCGCACCGATACGGATGTTGTTTCACAGCAAATTCGTGTTTATGATTTTAATGGGTCAAAAAGTCGGCTGGCACGCCCAACCGCGTGAAGACCGCGGAACCACATGGCGCGAGGCTTTTCGATTCCATTACGGCGGAATGCTGTTGGCCCTCATCTGGGGTTTCATCGTTTACACCATCAACCGGTCCTTTTTCTGGTGGCTCACACCGATCCTGATTCCCCTTGTTCTGTCGGCGCCGCTCTCGGTGTGGTCGGGAAGGGCTGATATTGGACGTATGTTTCGAAAATACGGACTGTTTCTCATTCCCGAAGAAATCAAACCGCCGCCGGAGTTAAAGTCGCTCAAGGCCTATCTGGCCAAGCTCGATACGCAGGCAGCGTCACTCGGCATCGACAGAAGCAAGGGATTTGTCCAGGCGGTCGTCGATCCCAAGATCAACCGGCTGCATCTCACGATTCAGCGTCAGCGACGGCGCGTCTCGCCTAAGATCGTCGAACGCCGCCGTCAGCTCGTTCAAAGAGCCTTGACCGAAGGGCCGGACGAACTGAACGACCTCGAAAAAAAGGAAATCCTGATCGATCCGACCAGTCTGTCGTCGTTGCACGAATTGGTCTGGGAAAGCCCAGAAGAAATATTTTCCGGGCGGTGGCGGGTTTCCACGCCTTGATATTTCATGGTCACAGCAGGTGACGGATGCGATGTTCAGGGTTCGGGGTTCAAGGCACAGCGCTTAAGGAAGGACTTCAATCCTTCAACCCTGAACGGGAAACGGTGAACTTGGAACCTCTTGGGTTTAGGTTTCAGCGCCGCCTATGGCCGCAAACGACCACTCTGATCGAAGAGGAAATTTTTGAGTTTCGGTGAAAAATTCCAAATCGCAAATAACAATCAATGTTGATTGGTTTCCCGCCCTGGCGGGATTAACGGTTCCCCGTTAAAGTGCCATGCTCAAAATTGCCAATTTATTTTTTCGTGAGCCCTCGCCCCCCCGCCGGTTACCCGGCCGGCGTCCGCACGGCCCCCGTAAGCCACATCGCCAGGAACAATACGGCGCCCTGAATAATCCATCCGATGAGGCAAACACCGATCGCACGCGCATTCGAACTGTAATCGAGAGCCTGTCTGACCGCAATGACCATGGCAACCAACTGCCAGATACCAGCGACAAAAAAAATCAGTCCGCCAATACCCGGTAAAATGCCGAGGATGCGGATCACTCCCGGCGAACTGGAGAAGCCTGTGGTTCGCAGCAGTTCACCGACATCGGCGCGCGTTTGGGGTTCGGGCAGCCAGCGGGTCCCGATGTAATAGGTCAAGAGGGCCCAGACGTACCACCCCAACAGTGCCCCAAGAGTGCCTGTCAGAATGCCACCGAAACCCATTTTCCCAATATTGCCGATACCCGCCGCAACGCTGGATATCACGACCACGGTCATGGCCTGGCCGATCGTCGTGCGGTCGGCTTCCACTTCCTCGTAGAGAGCGACGTCCAACTTGGCCGCCCGCAGCATGCGCTCGAATAACAGGTTCATACGCTTCTCCTCTCGTGTTGGTTCTTCCTGAAATTATCGCGATCATAAAATTTTACCCTGTGCAACACAAGGACAGTTGCTCCGGGGCGTCATTTTTATTCACAGTGCCGGTCCAAAGGGCCATGAGCGTTTAGGTCAAACTTTATCAGGGTCCCTCGGCGCCTCCCAGACCGCATACCATCGTGGTCGGAAACACGCAAACGAAAACTTGTTTTACTTTTTTCCCGATCCCGATCTCTCTCCGGACCTGCCTTGACTTCCACATTTTCTCCTGTTAGGGATCAGTATTATGATGGTGAGCCTGGAGTAATTAGACTTCACACATCTTTGAATGGCGAGTCGTTAGATCCTTGTCGGGATCCCAAAATAAATAACGATCGTGTTGAAAAAACAACCGAACGGGAGAATGCCAGATGATACTTAAAAGTTACTTTCCGCTGATTGTGGCCTGTTACGTCGTGGCCGTCGGACTTTTTTTCCTGTCGACGGTCGTCATCGAAAATGCTTTGATTACGCCTGATCCCGGCGGTCGGCCTGTTCTGCTCGCCCTTTCGATCGCCTTCGCCGTTGTCGGCGCCGTGTTCGCTTTAATGTTTTTCAAGGGTCGCCTGAAAAGGTCCGGCATGACGGTCAAAGAGGTACGCATGGAAGCCGTGGCCAAGCTCGATGCCGAATCCATGCTGGCCGATATCGCCTTGAAAGACCCCGACCCGGATGTTCGTCTGATTGCCCAGAAGCGGTTGGAAGAAATTGCCAAATAGGAACGGGTAAAGGTCGCGTCTGAGGCCCGCAACACCATTTGCGGTATTCGGCCCAGGTTCATGTACCGATCCGACAGCCGGCTTTTTGAACAACCGCGCCGGAACATGATAGGAATCGCCCTGAATCGGGTCGCATGGGCGCATCAACACACCGGGCAAGACATTACATCGGGCGGTGTCAGAAATACTCGGTGAGAACAAGAATCCTATGATCACTTTAAAATCCGGCCATCCGGCTACACATAGAGGTTCACCGAGAACCGCTCGGTCGATGGTACCGGACTTGACTAAAACTTGAAACAGACTCATAGTCCGGATAAAGGCACACACGGATCGGTACCGGCGGCGGGGCGTCATCGGTCTTGGCGGTGCCGGCGTTCGTTCACCTGACGGCCACGGGAGGCTGCCCATGATATTCACGAAAACCAAAAGTGGACGCGCCTTGATCCATATGTTGATCACCCTGTTGGTCGTTATCGGCGCCCTGACCGCCATCGCCGTCTGGCACGTCGACCTGTTCCGCAAAATTTACCTGATCGACACGAAAACCGTCGTACTCAACGGTTTCATCCTTCTGCTTTTCTTTACCGGTCTGCTTCAATTAATCAGGGCCGTCGCCCATCTGAGCCGCGAGGAAAGGCAGGTGGAGAGATTTGTGCACGACAAGGAAACCCGTCGGTTTTTCCCCGAAGAGCTGTTATCCACGTCTCTCATTGGCCGACGCTTCAACACCATCAGAAGTCTCTACGAGCGCAAGGTGCCGATCAACCATGGCGCGATTGCGGCCATTACGGTGGCTGAAGAATCGCGACACCTGTCCTATCCCAAGTTCGTCAACAACGTGCTCATCCTGACCGGCGTCTTCGGTACGATCGTCTCGCTGATCTACGCCCTGATCGGCGCTACAACCGTCCTTCAGACCAATGCAGCCGGTGAGGGAATCGGGGTGATGCTGCTGGGAATGAACACGGCCCTGAACACCACCGCCACCGCAATCGTCTGTTTTTTTCTGTTCACCTTCTTTTATCAGCGACTGGCAGATCTCGAAACCTACGTCCTCAGCCGGGTCGAGGAAGCCGCACTGGTGCACATCATTCCGGAATTCGCCTTCGATTCCGAGGCGGTCAACTACAAAACCGAGCGGCTGGTCGCTGAACTACAGCTGCTGGTGGAGGAAATGAAAGCCGGCAGCGATTTTATCCGTGAATCCCTGGCCGGCCTCAATGATTACAACCGCGCCTATCTGGCGAAGATCGCGGCCCTGATAGCCCGCCAGGACAACCAGGCCGAACAGACCCAGCAGGTACTCGGCCAGCTGATAAAAATCGAGACGGTCCTAAAAGATGGTTTCCGGCTGAGGGAATAGATCGGAACATGCACAACTTCGACAACTTCATCGATCTGCGGCTCAATCGTCTTCGCCAAAATGACGACATCTCCCTCTGGCCCAGCTTCACGGATATCATGACCGTGATCCTGATGATCTTCATGCTGACCATGATCGTCGTCATTGTCAAAAACGCCAATCTGGCCCAAGAACTGGTGGCCCGCCGAACCGAGGAACAAAACCTCCAGTCGATGCTGGCTGAGATCCGTGAGGACCGTGACGCACTGAAGATCGTGATCACCAACCTCGAGGAAAAGCTGCGGTCCCAGCAGATGGAAATCATCCTGCTGGGCGACGAAAACAAGGTCGTGCAAAGCACTCTGGAAACCAAGGTAGCCCTGATCTCGGCGCTGCAGAAACAGTTGTCCGAAATCGAAGCCGATGCCGAAAAACTTGAGCGCCGATTGACGGCCGCCGAAGCCGAGAAAGAGGCCCTCACATCGCGCTACGAGGAGCAGATGAAGACGATCAGTGCTGAAACCGAACGCCGGATAGAGGAATTCAACCGCAAGTTCGCGGCCCTGATGGACCGCCTCGGGGAAAAGGAAGATCTGATCGTTGCCCTGAATACCGAAAGAAAAGACCTGGAACTCACATTGGCCAAACAGCGCAAGGCCTACCTGGTGCTCGAAGACAAATACCAGCGTTTGATCCGCCCGGCCCGCAGCCCGCTGGGAAAGGAAGTGGTCACCGTGCAGTACTCCCGCCAGGACGGCCAGTACCGCATCCTCTACAAGGAGCCCCAGAGCGACAGTTTCGAACCGGTCGGCCGAGAAGAGCTGCAAACCCGGCTCGACCGGCTAAAAGGCCGCTGGCAGGACAAGCTCTATATCAAAATCGTCATCCCGGAACAAAGCGGTTTATCGTACAACGAGGCCTGGAATTTCACACGAGATATCCTCTCCCGCTACGACTACTACTACCAGGAACAAGAGAGTCCGGAGACAACCGAGGTGCGGGAGTGAGTTGGGGGCCGGCGTTTTAGGTCGTTTATTAGTTTGTTCGACAGGATAGTTTCCGTCCACAAATAGCTTTCAATTCGCCTTTCAGAGACAAGCAACCACTCGCTTAACACTTCTGCTTCACTCCCCGAATTGACATATTGAGAGTCACCCCATCTGCAGGGCCCGTTCCCGGATCAAGAAGTGGTGCAGGAAGTCGCAGTAGCGGTCCAGTTTGATTTTACCCTTGCCCGACACGGAATAGCGCCAGAACCCGTATAGTTTTGTCAGGTTGATCAGCCGCCGGCTGTAAAGGCGCCAGTTGAAGCGTTCCTGCACCCTTTTGATGCCGTTGACCGATATCGTCTCCCAGAAGCGGGGATCGCGGTGGCAGTGATCCACGAATTCCTCCAGACTGCCGGCGATGAACTCCGGCTTGCTGGTATTGAGCAGCAGCCCACTGACACCGTACTCGATAATTTCCAGTGGACCGCCGAACTTGGGGCCAAAGGTCGGCAGACCCGAAGCCATTGCTTCCAGGATGGTCAGTCCGAAGGCCTCGAAAAACGCCGGCTGCACGAAAATGCCGCCGCGGTCGGCGATGATGCGATACACCTCGCCGGTCTCCAGCTTGCTGATGCTCGGCAGCCAGCGGAAGCTGCCCTGAAGTTCGTAATGGTCGATCAGTCGATAGGCTTTCTCAATTTCTTCGCGCTCCTCGGCGTCGTGGGACTCTTCAATGTGTATGGTGCCGGCGGCAAAAATCAGGTTGTAGTGCGCCTTGAGCCGGCTGCTCATCCCGAAAGCTTCGATGAGGCCGGTGATGTTCTTGATTTTATCGAAGCGTGCCATGGTAAATATCGCCGGCTTATCCGGGTCTTCCAGCGAGCCGAAGACATCCTCCGCCTGGTCGCTAAACAGTCGATCCTCCCAATAACGCCGCTGGGTGTCGATCCGTTTTTTCTTCTCGGTGTAGGGGAAATAGAGGTTCTCGTCGACCCCCGGCGGAATCACGTTGAACTTGGGGGCGAAAAGATTGACACCGCTTTGCACCTGGTAGAGGCCCGGCATGCTGAACGACTGGTAAGATTCGTATTGCCCCATGGTGTCTTCGGTGCCGATGATTTCCTGATAGGTGCTTGTGATGATGAAATCGGACTTGTTCATTGACAACATATCGGCTGAGAACTGCAGCGAGAAGTGATAGTCGTCCTCCTTGTCGTACCAGTACATGTCCGAAAAGAGATACTTCGTTTTCTCGAGTGCATGGGCGATGGTACACTGGATCACGTCGAACTTGTCCGACAGCAGCGTGGCCACCAGGTTGCCGTCCGAATAATTGCCGATGATCAGATCGGGTCGTCCCTCGAACTCACCGCTCAGCTCCGTGGACGCATCGGCCGCAAAATCCTCGAGATAAGGCCATATCTTGAAACGTGAAATCCACTGCGGCACGACGTTGTAGTTCTTGTCGCGGAAGGGGATACGCAGAATCCATCCGTTGCGGGTCTGAAAGATCTTTTCTTTGTGTTGCCCGCAGGTGGTGTCATCTGCATCGGGTATCAGGCGCGTCAAAACGATGATCTTGGGCTCCACCGCCAGTCCGGTCAGACGGATTTCTTCCCGTAGATGTTTTTCAAGCGCCCTGACTTGGTCGAGAATGTAGATCACCTGCCCACCGGTGTCCGGCTTGCCGAGAACATTGGTCTGTCCGAACCAGCCATGCGGCGAAATGATGGCGATCTTTGAGATCAGCGGCATGGGAACCCGTGAAATGAACTGTTTCATTAGAGATACGGTCGGCTCGCTGAGCAGATCGATCAGCAGTTGCATGGTTTCGAGGATACGGCCGACCGTGTTGCCCCATCCGACCTCGATCCCGCTCTGCTGCAGTTCAGTTTCGACCGCGGCAAAGGGCGTTTCGGGACTGCGGTCTTTCAGCCGCTTGACGGTCCGGTCGAGGATGCTGACGAAGGTCTCGAAATCTTTGATCAGGTTGCCGTTGACCAACAGTTGACGCCCGTTGTATTTGTGAAGCTTGATAAAATTGAACAACTTGGCGTTCCACTCGTCCGGCCGGCTGAAGATGCTGCTGCACATGTAGCGGTTGAGAAAGCGGATACCGTTGCCGATGGTTCGTGTGTCGCGAATCGAGGGCGAATAATCGTAAAAAGGCAAGAAATCGACGTGCAGATGGGTACCGTTTCTCTTGCCCGCCAGAACGTAGCGGTCCTTGA
>JARFQH010000085.1 GCA_029287875.1 Desulfobacteraceae bacterium
CCCCTCCCCCACCCCCCCACGTCTGTCGTCGGCAGCGTCAGATGTGTATAAGAGACAGATCTTATGATGCTTGAGCTTTGCTAAGCCATCCTCAATTGTCGCAAACCCAATAAATTTTAGAAAACGTTTCTTGCGAAGCCCGCTTGGGATGTTGCTGCTTTCGGCGGCAATCGCTACCTGTTCCTGGGGAAACAGGCCAATTTTGTACTCGGTATAGTTTTTGCCGCCAAAGATAATGCCGAATCCCGCAACGATCAGAAACGGAAATAAAAAATTCCAGCCGAATGCGGCACGGTCTCGAAAAAATTCGTAGTTTCTTGCTTTGAAAATGGTCCAGAGTCGCTTCATGCTCATGGCTAATCTCGCAGATGGCGCCCGGTTAAATTCAGAAAAACCGTCTCGAGGTTTGGTGAACGAACCGTAAGGTCGGTTAAATCAATATTGTGGGACAGGAGATGATTGAGGCAGGAATTAACGTCTACCGTTTTTATTTCAATGCGGTCCCTCACATTTCGAAATGGCAGGTTCAGATCATCCGGTGAAAGATCAAAGCGCTCCTTGGGAAGAACAACGGTCATCTCAGGGCTGTGTCGCTTGATCAATGCCTCCGGTGTACCCTGGGCGATAATTTCACCGTAATCCATGATGGCAATTTCATCACACAGATGCTGTGCTTCTTCCATGTAATGGGTGGTTAAAATGATGGTCTTGCCCTCCTTTTTAATTTTGCGGACAAGATTCCATAAGTTGCGTCGAGCTTGCGGATCCAGGCCGGTGGATGGCTCGTCTAGGATTAACAGTTCAGGTTGGTTGATCAGCGCCAGAGCAAGCAAAAAACGCTGGCGCTGACCTCCGGAAATCCGGTCGTTTAATTGATTTTGAAATTTTGATAGGTGACACAACGCAACTAAATCGTCAATGTTCGCTGATTTGCGATAAAGATTTTTGAATGTCTCCAATGTTTCGCGAACGGTTAATAATGACAACAACGAGGTTGTTTGAAACTGGATACCGATTTCATCTTCAAACGAAGCGTCACGCGGCTTACCTTTGTAGAGAATTTCGCCGGATGTGGGTGGAATTACATCCTCTATAACTTCGATGGTGGTTGTTTTGCCGGCCCCGTTAGGTCCTAGTAGACCCAAGCAGACGCCCTGCTCAACGCTGAAGCTTACACCGTTGACCGCGGGGATGTTTTTGTATTTCTTGAACAAGTTTTTAACTTCCAGCAAAGCTGCCATGAAACCTTCTCATTGAAAAGCTCGATCGGTGACGGAACTGAAACAACGGTTGATTTAGGATAAAGCGCCAAACATTTTTAAATTCGGCTAAAATTGTAATCATTAAACGAAAGTTAGCAACTTTCAGTCAAAGCTAAATATTGATTAGAAAGGCGCGGTCACCAAAGGCATCAATTGGAATTTGGAACGATGGGTTGCGGTCTGACAAAACGGTTGTCGGAGGCGTCAGCGACCGTCGAGGCCGTTTTTTCGCCGGAACGGTCTTTGGCATGGTCACGGGCGACGAGTATGTAAATCGACGGGATAACAAACAGGGTAAAGAAGGTTCCGATGGCCATGCCGCCCACCAGAACCAGACCGATCGAGTTGCGTGCAGCAGCACCGGCTCCGGAAACCAGTGTCAAAGGGAAGTGACCGGCGATGGTGGCTGCAGTCGTCATGATAATCGGGCGCAGGCGGGTCAGGGAGGCGGCGTGCACGGCATCACGTTTGGACCGTCCCCGCTCTTGGAGCTTGTTGGCAAATTCGACAATCAGGATACCGTTTTTCGATACCAGGCCGACAAGGGTTACCAAACCTACCTGGGAGTAAATATTGAGCGTGGTCGTCCACCCCTGGGTCCAGAACGCGACGTTCGGGTTTGGCATTTTCAGAAAGGTGAAGGCCAGTGCACCGAACATGGCCAGCGGCACCGAGCCGGCCAGGATGACGAAGGGATCGCGAAAGCTGTTGAACTGAACCGCAAGGACCAGAAAGATTAAAATGATGGCCAGCGCGAAGGTCGAAAGGAATTGGTTGCCCTCGACCCGAAGTTGGCGCGACTCACCGGTGTAGTCGAGGACATAGCCTTGGGGCAAAATCCCGGCGGCTTCATCCTCGAGAAAACCCAGGACCTCATCGAGCGGCCTGAGGCCCACGCCACTGATTTTGACCGCATTGAGCTGCTGGAATCGGTTCAGGGAACGCGGCACGGTGGCGTTTCGTATCGTGGCAATCGTGCTGAGCGGGACGAGTTGGTCTTGCGGTCCGGTGATGTAAATATTTTCGAGCTGCCCCGGGTTGAGACGGTCAACGCGCTTGATCTGCGGTATGACCTTGTAGCTGCGGCCGGCGATGTCGAAGCGGTTGACGAAATTGCCGCCGACCATCGATCCGATGTCGGCACCGACCCGCTGAAGGTCGAGGCCTAAGTCGGCCACTTTGTCGCGATCGATGATGATCTCCGCCTGAGGCTGGTCGATCTTAACGTCGATGATTGGGGGGAAGGCAAACAGACCACTCTGCAGCGCTTTGAGTTGAATCTGCTTTGCAAACTGCAAGATCCGGTCTTCCTCCGCCGTCGAAGCGAGAATGAACTCCACCGGGAACTGGCCGCCTCCCGGCAGCGCCGGTGGCAACACCGGGAAGATCCGGATGCCCGGAATGCCTCGCAGTTTCTGCTGCACCTCGGGCAGAATCTGGAAAATGGTGCGCTCGCGAGCTTCCCAGGGTTTGGCGACCATACCGGAAAAACCGGAGGTCGGACGCGTCACCTGAAAGGTAAACCGGGTCTCCGGCACACTGAGATACGCTTGATTGACTGCCGCGGCATAGCGGCTGGTCTGGTCGAGGGTGGAATTGGCCGAGGCCTCCAGGATGCCGAAAATGACCCCCTCGTCTTCAGTGGGTGCCAATTCCTTGGGCGACATGATGAACATCGGGATGGTGAGCAGACTTACGGTAATCCACACCATGTAGACAGCCGGGCGGGACTTGAGGGTGATGTCAAGCAGGCGGCCGTAGAAAGCCGTGAAGCGTTTGAAATCACGGGATATCTTGCCGGCAAAACCGCGGTCTTCGATCCCCGGTTTCAACAGCTTGGCCGACATCACGGGTGACAAGGTCAGGGCCACGACCCCGGAAATCACGACGGCACCGGCCAGGGTAAAGGCAAACTCGCGAAACAGGGAGCCGGTGAGGCCGCCCTGCAAGCCAATGGGTGCATAAACGGCCGCCAGCGTGATCGTCATGGCAATGACGGGGCCGATCAGCTCACGAGCACCCCGCAAGGCCGCATCAAGCGGCGACTGCCCCTCGCTCAGGTGTCGTTGAACATTTTCAACCACAACGATGGCATCGTCGACCACCAAACCGACAGACAGTACAATGGCCAGCAAGGTAAGCAGGTTGATCGTAAAGCCGAAAACCTGCATCAGGAAGACAGCCCCGATGAGGGAAAGCGGGATGGCCACCACCGGGATGAAGGCCGATCGCAGGGAGCCGAGGAAAAGAAAAATGATGACCACGACGATGAGTAGCGTCTCGCCAAGGGTTTTGACGACCTCGGCGATGGCATTGGTGATGTAGTCGGTAGCATCGTAGGCGATGCGGGCCTGAAGTCCACTGGGCAATTCCTTCTGGATGGCGTCCATTTCGACGCGCACGCGGCCGATCACGTCAATGGAGTTGGCGTTGGGCAGGGGCCAAATGCCCATGAATACGGCGGTTTGGCCAGAGAAGCGCACCTCCGTATCGTAATCCTCCGCACCCAGCACCACGTCGGCGATATCTTCCAGTCGCACGACGGCACCGTTTTGATTGCGAAGGACAAGACGCTTGAACTCCTGAACGGAGCTCAGATCGGTGTTGGCGATCAGATTGACCTGGACGAGCGAGCCTTTTGTCTGACCGACGGCGGCCAGGAAGTTATTGGCGGCCAATGCCCGTCGAACCTGCGCCGGGCTGATGTTGAATGCGGCCATACGCTCCGGTTTGAGCCAGATGCGCATGGCAAACGTGCGGGCGCCCAAGATGTCGGCGCGCTGGACACCCTCGACGGCAGACAGGCGCGTCTGCACGCTGCGCACGAGATAATCCGTAATCTGGTTCTGCTGGAGAACATCGGAGGTGAAACTAAGATAGGCTGATGCGAACTGGCTGTCAGCCGACTCGACGTTGATCGTCGGTACTTCGGCCTCCGGCGGCAAATCCCCGCGGATCTGGTCTACCTTGGAACTGATTTCCGACAGCGCCTTGATCGGGTCGTAGTTGAGCTTCAGGCGGGCACTGATCGTCGATATCCCTTGGGAACTCTGCGACTGGATGTAATCGATGCCGTCAGCGGCTGCAATAGCACGCTCTAACGGTGTGGTGATAAACCCGCGGATGAGTTCGGCGTTTGCGCCGACATAAACGGTTGTGACGGTGACCGCCGCGTTCTCACTGCGGGGATACTGGCGCACATTCAACGTACGCATCGCCTGCAACCCGGCGATGATGATCAAAAGGCTAACCACCAGGGCGAGTACAGGCCGGCGAATAAAGAGATCGGTGAATTTCATGGTACGATAGCGCTCGGACGAACTTTAAAGCAATGATGGTGTATCTTCGGCAGGATTTGTGCCGCTCACATCAACTGTCCTCCGGTTCGGGCGCAAGCTTGAATGCCGGCGCCAGCGTGTTGTCCACAACGACGGCCTGGCCGTTGCGAAGTTTAAAGACCCCGGTGGACACGATCGTCTCACCTTTGTCCAGTCCGGAGACGCTCGCGACGAAATCGCCGCGTTTCTCCCCGAGTTTCACGATCTTCTGCTTCACGACGTTTACAGGCTCAACGCCTTTTTCGCTTTTCTTTGTATCGACGACAAATACGGTGTCGCCGTAGGGGGCATAAAGCACAGCTGTTGTCGGGATGGCGAGCACCTCCTCCCGCGAGGGCAATACCACGGATACGTTCACGAACATGCCGGGACGTAAACGCTCCTGGCTGTTTGCAACCGTCGCCTGAATCCGGATATTTCTTGTCGCGGCATCGACCTCAGGGCTGATCGCCGTGATTTCGCCCTCGATCGCCTGGCCGGGAAACGCATCTGTCACCCGCACTTTGAGACCCGGTTTAACCTGAGCGAGCTGCTGCTGCGGAAGTGAGAAATTGACGAATATAGGATCGATCGTCTGAAGCGAAACGATCGGCTCCCCCTCATTGAGATTTTGACCCAGGTTGACCAGCCGAATGCCAAGGCTGCCGGCAAAGGGTGCTCGAATAGTTTTTTTCCTGATGCTTGCACGGATGCCGTCGATCTGGGCAACGGCCTCTTTATATTGCGCGTCGTCGCTATCGTATTTGGCCTGTGCGACCGCTTTCTTGCCCAGCAGTTTGCTTGAACGTTCGAGCTCTATCTTAGCGAGCGCAACCGTGGCCTTCGCCGCCCGCAGCTGAGCCTCCTCCGAAGAGGTATCCTGCTGTATAAGAAGATCACCAGCCTGCACTTTCGTGCCCGGCTCAAAGGCGATACGCACGACCTTGCCGGGCAGCTCTGCCGTCAACATCACCCCTTGAACCGCTTCGAGGGATCCCACCGAGGTAATCAGAGCCTCCCAGGATTCTGATCGCACCACAGCAGTGGTAACCGTCTCA
>JARFQH010000086.1 GCA_029287875.1 Desulfobacteraceae bacterium
TGGTGAACGTCATCAATGAAAGTGCCGATCGCTACGAGGACCTCTTCAACCAGGTTGAGAAAAAAATTGACAGCGCCCGGGCGGAAGCCGAGGAAGAAAAAAATATTCTGGCGGCCATCGTTGCGGAACTACCCGAAGGCGTACTGATCTGCAACACGGAGGGCCAGATCCTTCTTTACAACACGCGTGTCGCGCAGCTGCTCATCGGCACAGCTGAAAACGAGCCCGTCGACTCGGTTCCTCCGAAATCCGGCTCGGGCCGTTTCATCGGCCTCGGTCGCTCCGTATTCGGTCTCATCGACAAACACCTCATTGTGCATGCTCTGGGGGAAATAGCGGACAAACTGAAGCGAAAAGAATCGGATGTCGTGGCCTACTTCGTGGTCTTCGGTCTGGACCGCCGGCTGCTGCGGGTCGAAGCCGTTCCGATTCTGAACCACCGGCGAGAATTTACCGGCTTCATTCTCATCTTTCACGACATAACCCAGCAACTCGAGACCGAAAAACAGCTGGATACGCTGCTGCGCTCTCTCTCCCGTAGCACGCGGTCCTCACTGGCAAGCATCAGGGCCGCCATTGAAGCGATCCTCGATTACCCGGGCATGGACAGCCGACAACTGCAGAAATTCAAAGAGATTATCCATCAGGAATCGATTGCCATCGGAAAAATTATCGACAAGACCACTTCCTATTACTCCCGCCAGCTGCAGACCCGTTATCCGCTGGTGCGCGTGCCGGCCGGCGAGATCATCGCCGCGGTGGCCGGCAAGACCAGGGAAAAACTCGGCCTGGCGGTCCGGATCGAAACCGGAGCTGTCGAGGTCTGGATTCAGGTCGACAGCTACTCCATCCTCGCCGCCCTGCTGTTTGTGCAGGAACGGTTGCGAACGGAAACCGGCAGTGAAACGTTTTCCTGCCGGGTTCTCAGAGAAGGACGTTTCGCCTGTCTCGATTTCATATGGACCGGCAGACCGATCAGGATGGAAACCATTCGAAAATGGCAGGATCAACCGGTAGCGGTTGCCGATGAAGTGCTGTCCTCGACGCTCAGAGAGGTCATCGGGCATCACAGAGCCGAAATCTGGTCGCACTCCTTAGGCACCGGCGGACAGGCCTATCTGCGTTTCCTGTTTCCGGCGACGGATACAGCCGATGTCGAACACATCCGTAACCTGACCATATTGTCAAGGAGTCGACCGGAGTTTTTTGACTTCGATCTATTCAGTCAACCCGGCCAGGTTCCGGAACTGGACAACCGCAAATTGACCGAATTGACGTACACGGTCTTTGACACGGAAACCACCGGTCTCGATCCGAAAGGCGGGGATGAAATCATCTCGATCGGCGCGGTTCGCGTCGTCAACAACCGGCTGCTGCACTCCGAGTTCTTCGACCAACTGGTCGATCCGCAACGCGAAATCCCCCCACAGTCGATCAGCATTCACGGCATCCAACCGCCGATGCTCAAAAATCAACCCACCATCGAGCGGGCGTTGCCTCTCTTTCACCAGTTTGCCGATGAAACGATTCTGGTGGCGCACAACGCGGCGTTCGACATGCGAATGCTGCAGCTTAAAGAAGCCGCCGCGGGTGTCAAGTTCGCGAATCCGGTACTGGACACCCTGCTCCTGTCCGCCGTCGTGCACCCCGGCCATAAGGATCATGATATGGAGCAGATAGCCGAGCGACTGGGCGTCAGCATCGTCGGACGTCACACGGCCCTTGGCGATGCCATCGCCACGGGCGAGATCTTCCTCAAGCTGATCCCGCTGCTCGAAAGTCAGGGCATCACGACGCTGAAACAGGCCCGCTCCGCTTCCCGCAAATCCTACTATGCCCGGTTGAAGTACTAAAGAAGGGTAAGCGTTCACAGGGCACCGCATCTGCTTTGTTGCCGGGCACTTGAAGTACAAAAGGACGTCTGCGCACCCGACGCCTTGCATCTGCGGCACCCTGTAAACGCTTACAATTAGGTGGTTTGATGCGCATCGGACTTTGAAACCCTGTGAACGGTTACGAAGAAATTATAAGGTGTACGGTGTAAGGTATAAGGAAAGAGGAAAGGGGTAAAACCTCGGCTAACGGCGGAAGGCAAACGGAGATTGGAACGGGTAACAGGTGAAGAGGGTAGGGAAGATATCACTCACTTGGAACGATATGGTGTTTTTCTGTGAGATTGACCGGGCGTTTTCCCAGCGGCAGGGTGAAGAAAAAGGTTGATCCCTGGCCGGGCTCGCTCTCCACCCAGATACGACCGCCGTGAAAATCGATGATCCGCCGGGTGATGGTCAGCCCCAGTCCGCTGCCGGGCGGACGGCCCTTGAGAGTGTGCTTTATCTGCCGGAATTCCTGAAAAACAATCTCGCGATCCTTGCGGCTGATGCCGATCCCATTGTCCTTGACCGCAACCTGAACATGATTCGGCGCCAAGGCGAGAGCGATCTCGATGCGGCCGTCATCATCGTCACAGAATTTCACTGCATTCGAGATCAGGTTCACCATAACCTGGATCAACCGATCACGGTCGCCGACCACCATCGGCACCTGGTCGGGGATATCCTGCGCAACCCGGATGCGCTTGTCCTGCACGAGGCTGTTGGTGGACGACAGGGCATCGTGAATGACCGCTTTGAGATCGACTTCTGAAATTTGCCACGCCATCCGACCGGTTTCGATTTTTTGAAAGTCGAGTACCTGGTTGATCAAACGCGTCAGCCGCTCGCTTTCTTTCACGATAATGGCGGTGAACTCCTGATGCTGGCGGTGCTCGATACCGGGGTTGGCGAGCAGAATCTCGGCAATCGACCGCACTGAAGTCAAGGGCGTGCGCAATTCATGGGTGACCGTCGAAATAAACTCGTCTTTGAGCCGGTCCAGTTCTTTCAACCGCTCGTTGGCCGCCCTGAGTTCGGCACTCGCTTTTTCAAGCTCACGGCTGTAGGCAATGACTTGGCGGGTTTCATCGAGGATGTCCATGACTTCCTCGACGCCCAGCGGTTCTTCCTTGACCGTCTTGGAGACCACCACCCGTGCCGACGCCGATCCGATGGTTCCGGCCAGGAGCTTTTCGACGTAGTTGACCAGACCGGCATCGGCTTCCAGATCGTCTTCCCATTTGTAGCGCTGTCTACCGCTGATGTGCCTGAGGGCATAAGCCGACAGCTCTTCTTCGGTCCGCTCCCGGCCCAGGAAACGGACCAGCAGGGACCTGAGGTCCCCGACCGAGGCTGTACCCCGCCAGAAACTCGACCCGTCGGTTTCCCCGGCATAGCGGTACGCTTCGACAAAAAGCGTGGCCTGAGAGTGCTCGATGGCGCTGGGGCGGCTGTACAGCGAAACCCCGACGAAGAGGAGGGTGTTGAAGAGCATGCTCCAGAAAACGGCGTGGGCCACGTGGTCGAAGTCTTCCAGACCGAACAAGGCAAACGGTTTCAGCCAGGCAACGCCGTAGGGACCCCGGGTCACGAATCCCGGGTCCATGAAGCCGGCCTGAACAAGGGAAGGAAGGACCAGGGTGTAGACCCATAAAACAAAACCCGCGATCAGACCCCACAACGCACCGGCTTTCGTGGCGCGTTTCCAGAAGATGCCCCCGAGGATCGCAGGCGCAAATTGGGCCACCGCCGCAAACGAGATCAGTCCGATAGAGACCAGGGTGTAGTATTCACCGACGAAATGAAAATAGGCATAGCCGAGCATCATCACCAGGACATTGCTGCTGCGGCGGATGGCCAGCAGGATGGCGCTCAGGTCGGCGCGCTGGGCCATCCGCAGCGAGGGCAGCCGCAGCAAAACCGGCATGACCAGGTCATTGCAGATCATGGTCGAAAGCGCGATGGTCGCAACGATAACCATGCCGGTGGCGGCCGACATGCCGCCGATGAAAACGAACAGTGCCAGGCTCTCCTTGTGATTCGCCATCGGCAACGTCAGCACGAACGTGTCGGCATCCATACTGCCGGCACCAAATTGCAGCACACCGCCGAACGCGATCGGTAGAACGAAGATGTTAATTGCCAGCAGGTAGAGCGGAAAGAGCCAGATGGCCTTGTTCAAATGGTCTTCGTTGATGTTCTCCACTACCATGATCTGAAACTGGCGCGGCAGGAACATGACGGCCATCATGGACAGAAAAATATGAATGCACCAGTCGGCATACGTCCCGGTCCGGACGTCTAAGGTGAATAACCGCTGCAGCTCCGGGACGGCCCGGGCGCGGCTGAAAATGTCGCCGAATCCGTTGTAGATTCCGTAGGTGACGAAAATGCCGACCGCCAGAAACGCGATCAGTTTAACGATCGACTCGAAGGCGATGGCAGCCACCAGTCCTTCGTGTCGTTCGGTGGCCTCCAGCGACCGCGTGCCGAACAGGATCGTAAAAACCGCCAGGATCAGGGCGATGTAAAATGCCGTGTCGTGGAAAACCGGAATTTCGGCAAAATGACGCGGAATGTGGATCAACGGATAGTCTTTGATCACCAGATAGCTGGTCGAAATGGCTTTCAGCTGCAGCGATATATAAGGAATGATGCCCAGCACGGCGATGATGGTCACCACACTTCCAAGGGTGGTGCTCTTGCCGTAGCGCGAAGCGATGAAGTCGGCGATGGAGGTGATGCGGTGCACCTTGCTGATGCGGATGATCTTGCGCAACACGAACCAGCCGAGCGTTGCAACCAGCGTCGGTCCGATGTAGGTCGGCAGAAATCCCGCACCGCTGGTGGCCGCGCGTCCCACGCTGCCGTAAAAGGTCCAGGCCGTGCAGTAGACGGCCAGGGAGAGGGCGTAAATGTACGGATTGCTGACGAGGCTCTGGCCGATTTGCGCATGCCGGTCGCCGATATAGGCAATGGCGAACAACAGGCCGATATAGCCGAAGGAAAAAAACAGAATGGTTTCGGTTGTCAGCATGCACCTCTCAAAATTCGGGGCTTTTTCGACGGCGACCCGCAGCGGATCGCGTTTTCTCGCGTGGCCGCGTGACAAAGACGATCATGACGATCAAAACCGTCCAGGCGACAAACATGTAAAAGTATAAGAGCGGAATTCCGAACAGAAATGACTCCAGATTGAAAAGGGACAGAATCGGGTAGTTGAACAGGAAAAACCCGAGCAGGAACAAGGCGAACAGGCGTCGACTGATCATTAATTCGGGCGTCATGGTTAGCCTCTTTCCAGGTATAAAGGACCCGGCATAAATAAAAACCACGTAACCGTTCACAGGGTTGCAAAGTCCGATGCGCTTCAAACCACCCAATTGTAAGCGTTTACAGGGTGCCGCAGATGCAAGGCGTCGGGCGCGCAGACGTACTTTTGTACTTCAAGTGCCCGACAACAAAGCAGGTGCGGTGCGCTGTGAACGCTTGCGTGTATTTTATTCTTACCGTGTCCCTAAGACATTGCCGTTTAAATGTGTTATGTTTCAGGACCGGTCCGGCGGGTGCGCTGGGAACAGGTATACAGGTATAGAGGATGGCGTGTCAGGTGTCAACGAATTGAGTTTACCCCGATACCTTTTTTATCGATTCAATCACCATGGCCATAAAAAAGATCTATATCGACCAGGCGGTTGCCGGCGACGCCCAGACGCTCGGCATCTGTAAAAGACTGAATCTGCCGGCTGAGACCGTGGCCGGTGCGCATGAG
>JARFQH010000099.1 GCA_029287875.1 Desulfobacteraceae bacterium
ACGGATCAGATGGGCCACCGCCAATTCGGCCATTTCACCGTCACCGATCAGCAGGACCTTTTTACCCTCGAGGTTGCCGAAGATTTTTCGGCCCAGTTCGTTTGCGGCATAGCTGATCGATACTGCGTGGCCGCCAATCCCAGTCTCTGAACGGATCCGCTTGGCCACGAAAAAGGCGCGATGAAACAGGCGATTCAAAACGACACCCGCTGTTTGCTGTTGAGTCGCCAAACGATAGGCTTGCTTGATCTGGCCCAGGATTTGGGGTTCGCCCACGACCATCGAGTCCAGGCTGGCCGCCACTCGGAAAAGATGTTGTACGGCCTGGTCACCGGTATGGATGTAAAGGACGTTTTCGAATTCAGATAAGGCGATCTGGTTGAAACGGGCAATCAGCCGCTTGGCTGTATCCACGGCTTCGGAAATCTGTTCCGTGACCAGCAGGACCTCCACGCGGTTGCAGGTGGAGAAGAGCAATACCTCGCTGACCACGGGCTCGTTTTTCAGGTCTACCAGCGCGGCGGCTGTTTGGTCCGGCGAAAAGGCGATGCATTCCCGGACTTCGACCGGCGCGGTTTTGTGATTTAATCCGAGCAGTACGATTTCGGACATGATTCAGTTCGAGGGCAGAGCGGTTAAGCCGCAGGCCTCAATTTCATTGGGATGGTTCGGTTACGGCCAGCACGACCATTTTCACGTGCAACGAAATTTAACACTTAAGTAGATAAAATAAGTACGAAATAAAAATTAAAAAGTCGTAAAGGGTTTGTGGTGCCCCGTTAGCAAAAAATTGACCCCCAGAAAAGTGAACAGGAGAATGGCAAAACCGATGATCGCCATGATGGCCGCCCGGCGTCCGCGCCAGCCGACGTTCAACCGTTCGTGGAGCAGGGCGGCGTAAAAAAGCCAGGTGATGCCCGACCAAACTTCCTTGGGATCCCAGCCCCAGAACCGACCCCAAATCGTCTTGGCATAGATGAAACCGCTGATCAAACCGAAAGTCAGCAGGGTGAACCCGACGATAATGCACGTGTAACCAGTCCCATCGAGCATATCCAGAGATGGCAGGCGGCGGAAAAAAAATCCCGGATTTTTAGTTTTTATGGCACGTTCCTGCAACAGGTAGAGAATCCCAATGCCGCAGGCCAACGCAAAAGCCGCATTGCCGATAAAAACCGTCACCACGTGCGAGATCAACCAGAAATTTTTAAAGATACTCTGTTCCTGAGACGGTGTGTTCGGCACCTGGGCGACGGCGAACATGATCAGCGCGATCAGAGGTGCCGCGTAAATACCCAAAACTTTTAACTTGAACCTTGACTGAAAGACCAGAAAAAAACCGGCGACGGCCCAACCCGCAATGGAAAGGGTTTCGTGCAGGCTGCGCACTGGAAAGCCTCCGGATGTGATCCCGTTGTACACGATGGAAAGTGTGTGGCAGATGAATCCGGCCAGAACGAAAAGATAGCCGGTGCGGTGAAGGTAGTCCTCTTGAAAAAAGAGATACGCAAAATAACCGGCGGTGCTCAACATGTAAAGGAGGATCGTGACAATAATCAGCACTTCCATTAATGCCTCATCTCATGTCGCGGAAGGGTCGCTTTCTTTTATCAGTGCATCATAGGTGAATCCCTGACCGAGAACCTCGTGAAGCAGACGATCGATGTCGGCCCGGCGATCTTCGCGAATCATTGCGGGCAGGTCGCTGTCGACCAACTGCTCGAAAAGCGGCTTGTGGGCTTCGGGCGCATGGGCTTCCTTTAACAGTTTGCGGCGGATCGTGCCCATTAAGTGCAACAGCAAGCTGTACTCTTCTCCATAGGTCAGCTCCAGCTCTTTGCGCAGCTTCTTTGCAAGAGCCGGGCTTCGACCGGAAGTGGAGATGCCGATGGTCAGATCTCCGCGGCGAACGACCGACGGCAGGATAAAATTACATATTTCGGGGCGGTCGGCGATATTGCACAGGATGCCGCGCTTTTCGGCATCTCGGTGGACCCGGCGGTTCAGTTCCTCGGCGTCGGTGGCACCGATGACCAGAAACATCGTCTCCAGGTCTTCTTCACGGTAGGATAGCTGCGCCAGGACAAGAACGTGACTGCCGGCCAGATCGGCGAGCCTTTGAGTGACTACGGGACTGACCACGGTCACCCGGGCTCCGCACGCCAGCAAGGCCAAGGCTTTGCGTGTTCCGACACCGCCTCCGCCGATCACCAGGCAGTTGCGATTGCGTATATCGAGATTAATTGGATAATACCGCATGTTCATCCGGATTATATAGGCTTTAAGATAATGGTTTTGGCAAGGCTAGAGGGAGAAGGCTGTATTGTAATACGCCGCCGACCGATAACGCAGTCCAAAACTTTTATCTTAAAGCCTATAGTTTAAGGTTCATCAAATCCCGGGCCAATACCAGCGGACCGGAGTAGGTTTTACGGCATTCTTTCGCGACATCCGCTTGATCGCACTCAGGATAAAAGTGGGTCAGCACCAGCCGACCGACCTTGGCCTGCGTTGCGACCTGACCGGCCAGGGACGGTGTCAGGTGACCGTCGACCTTTAGCGCGTCCGGCAGTGCGGCTTCACAAATGAAAAGATCGGCATCCCGGGCGATGGCCACTAGATTGTCGCAGACGTCGCTGTCACCGGTATAGACCACCGAGCGGCCGCCGGCGTCAACAATTCGATAGGCCAGGCTTTCCGGGTTGTGGTTGACCGGCAGAGACTTGACTGTAAAATCGTCGAAACGGACGGCATCCGGTCCGCCGGTGTCCAATTCGAGGATGCTCAGCATCCCTGCATCGAGCTCGATCCAGTGGCCGTACACTTTTTTTAACCCATTAAAAAATTTGTTAAAACCGTCGCCGGCGCAAATCGTGAGAGGATTCCGTCGGCGCCGGTATTCCGGATACTTGGTGGCGAAAAGCAACGGCACCAGTTCCCCGCTGTGATCAGGATGAAAATGGCTATAGAGAATGTGGGACAGGTCGAAGATCGTGATGCCGGATTCGAGCAGACGCCGCATCGTTCCGGCCCCGCTGTCGATGAGCACTTTGGACGCGCCGATTTCGACCAGAACTGCGCAAGAACTGCGTTCGAGAGAAGGCACGCAGGTTCCCGAGCCAAGAATGGTGACGGTCATATTGCTGGGCATGTCAGAATGCACTATGGAAAACACGGTTTTTATCGCCGGCTGCAGATCAGCCCAAAGAACGGCCTATTTTTTGTCGGCCCTTCGCTCGACGTGACTCATGATCCAACGCTGTATCTTCCCGTCGTTTTTGACGTCGACCTGGGATTTGAGAACGTCCAGCTCAATTTCGGCACGGGCCGTGCCCTTGTGCCCTCCGGCCGATCCGATTTGACCGAATCCTTTTGCGGCAACGGTCCCGGCATTTTTTCGAATGCCGTCATTGCGCAGGATGACAATCAGCTTGCGCGCGAAGACGCCGGAAACGATGCTCCAATTTACCTTGTCGACCCGCATGAAAAAATCGGCGATCAATACACAGACATCCGAAGCGGGGACGTTTCCGAGGTGCACAAAGACACGGCCATTGCGCAGAATCATTTTCTGCAGCGCGATCTTATAGTATTTCAAAAAATCGAGACGAATTTCAGCTTGTTCGATTTTGCGGGCGACATAGATGTTGGCGTGCCGGAAGAGGAACTGAAAAGCCCGTACGTCCTCTATCAGAGTGTGGCGTTCGAAATCACAGGTATCGGTCTTTATGGCATGAAAAAGACCGGTGGCCAACTTGACCGAGGGTTTTATTTTGGCAGCCCGCAGGTATTCGGTCATGATGCTGGCCGTGGCACCGTATTTCGGCCGGATATCGAGAAACGGCGCCTGGACCCCTGTGTCGGGGTGGTGATCGATGACCACGTGGGGCGCGAAGGTTTCCATGGTCGGATGGTGCTTCGGCTGGGAGTCCACCATGACCACCCGCTGATGCTGTTCACGCTTGATTTGATCGATGTGCACCAATTTAGTTCCCAACAACCGGATCATAGCCAGGTTGTCGGGTCGTTTGATTTCATTGACGTGTCCGATTGTGGTGCCGGCGACCTTGTGCCACAGGAGGCGGCTGACGGCCATGGCACTGGCAATGGCATCCGGATCCGCATTGATCAGAATCAATACGGCGTCATTGCTCGAAAACTGGTCGTAAAAACGCCGCAGTCTTTCGGACGCGGAAATTGGCATGGGTATTCGGTCTCCTTGGATCGTCGGCGTGCGCGCATCATACGTCGACAGTGCCTGGATTACAATAAAAATATCGTAAGCGTTCACAGGGCACCGCATCTGCTTTGTTGTCGGGCACTTGAAGTACAAAAGTACGTCTGCGCGCCCGACGCCTTGCTTCTGCGGCACCCTGTAAACGCTTACAATGAGGTGGTTCGAAGCGCATCGGACTTTGCAAGCCTGCGAATGGTTACAAAATATCGATTTTGGCCATCCAGTTGCCGATGGCGTGTAGCCACACCGGCGGCCGATGGCGGCCGTGATTTGCGGCTTCCGAC
>JARFQH010000120.1 GCA_029287875.1 Desulfobacteraceae bacterium
AGGGTTGCAAAGTCCGATGCGCTTCAAACCACCTAATTGTAAGCGTTTACAGGGTGCCGCAGATGCAAGGCGTCGGGCGCGCAGACGTACTTTTGTACTTCAAGTGCCCGACAACAAAGCAGATGCGGTGCCCTGTGAACGTTTACGCCCTTCCTGCCGGCAACGGCAACAGCATGAGCCCGCCGACTACAACGGATAGGGAACCTGCATCAATCCAGCCGTTTCAGGTAAGCCAAGCATGATGTTCATGTTCTGCACCGCCTGTCCGGCCGCTCCCTTGACCAGGTTGTCTATAGCCGACAAGAGAATCAGGCGGTTGTTGCGCCCGTCGAGGACAAAACCGATGTCACAAAAGTTTGTCCCGCGCACGTTGAGGGTGTCCGGCGATTGGCCGTCGTCACGAACACGCACGAAAGGCCGTTCGCGGTAATATTCCTTCAGGCAGCCCTCGATGTCCCCGCGCTCGACGCCGGCAACCGGGTTGGCGTAGATGGTTGTCTGCATGCCGCGTGACATCGGCACGAGATGCGGCACAAACGTCAGCGTCACCGACTGGCCGGCCTCCCGGCCGATAACCTCCTCCATTTCGGGATTGTGCCGGTGACCGGCAACTTTGTAAGCTTTGAACGATTCGCTCACCGCGCAATAAAGTGTGGTCAGAGACGGCGAGCGACCGGCACCGCTCACACCTGATTTGGCATCTGCAATAAGGGTTTTCAGATCCAGCAACCCATCCCGAACAAGCGGTACGAGCGGCAGCAGGACGCTGGTGGGATAACAGCCGGGATTGCCCACGAGGGCGGCCGTCCGAATCTCGTCCCGATATATTTCGGTTAATCCGTAAACACTGCTGGCCAAAAGGTCTTTGGCCGTGTGGGGCTGATAATGTGCCTCGTATCGCGCGGCATCCCGAAACCTGAAATCGGCCGAAAGGTCGATCACTCTCTTGCCCTGGTCGATGAGTCCGGGTACGATTTCCATCGGCAGCTTGTGGGGCAGGGCCGTGAAAACCACATCCGCCTGTTCACAGACCCGACGGCTGTCGAAGACCTCGCAGCTCAACTGCACGACTCCGGACATGGCCGGATAGACACTTTCAAAGCTCTGGCCGGCATATTTGCGGGATGTTAAAACGGTCAACTCGACGTGCGGGTGACCGGCAAGCAAGCGCACCAACTCTGCGCCCGCATATCCCGTCGCACCCACCACAGCCACTCGGGTCATTTCTCCTCCCCTGCACGGCCCATCATTGTCTTCGGGCGGATCTGCACAGAATCGAACCGACTCTTCTCACTGTCCATCCATAAACGGCATTTTTCGACCCGGGCCGGTGTTCTCGCTCTTTGAAATCCTCGCCGTAGCGCCGCTACGCCTGCGGTTGCAAAATCGCTGCAGTCTTGTCCGGAGCCGAAATCTACCATTTCTGGACGAACACTTCTCAGGAAAACTGATCCTTCCTAACAGAGATGAAAATCGATTGCAAGGCGGTAGAACAGCCTGAATCGGGATGCGTGGCGGTGTTTTTTTCGAACCCTTGCGCCGAATGAAAAAGGCCTATGATTATTTTAAAATCGGCCACTTGACAGGCAATAAATGGTGCTTAGAATTTAGCCATGAAATGTTTCATAACTTATTAATTTAATAATAAATTCTAAATCAGGAGGACTTGGGAGAAATGAAAATCAAACCGATGAATGACAGGGTGCTGGTTCTCAGGGTCGAAGAAGAGCAGAAAACATCCGGCGGCATCATTATACCGGATACCGCCAAGGAAAAACCGCAAGAAGGTAAGGTGATCGCTGTCGGTTCCGGCAAGGTCGGGGAAGACGGCAAGCGTGTGGCACCGGAGGTGAAGGTCGGCGACCGGATCCTGTTCTCGAAATATGCCGGTACGGATATAAAACTCGACGGCGTCGAGCATGTCTTTATGAGACAAGACGACATCCTGGGCGTCTTGGAATAATCCGATACAAAAATGGAGGAAAAGAAAAATGCCTGCGAAAATGATTTCTTTTGGAACTTCGGCCAGAGAGCGTATGCTCAAGGGTGTCAATACCCTGGCAGATGCCGTCAAGGTCACGCTCGGCCCCAAGGGGCGAAATGTGGTCCTCGAAAAATCCTTCGGCTCTCCAACGATCACGAAGGATGGTGTCACCGTGGCCAAGGAAATCGACCTGAAAGATAAATTTGAAAACATGGGCGCCCAGATGGTCAAGGAAGTCGCCAGCAAGACCAGCGATGTAGCCGGTGACGGCACCACAACCGCAACGGTGCTGGCCCAGGCCATTTACAGCGAAGGCCAGAAACTGGTGGCGGCCGGTGCCAACCCGATGGCGCTCAAAAGGGGCATCGACCGGGGCGTGGTCGCCGTGGTCGAAGCCCTGAAAAAGCAGTCCAAACCGACCAAAGACAAAAACGAAATCAAGCAGGTCGGTTCGATTTCGGCTAACAACGATCAGATGATCGGCAATCTGATTTCCGAAGCCATGGAAAAGGTCGGCAAGGAAGGCGTCATTACGGTAGAGGAAGCCAAGGCCATGGAGACGAGCCTCGAGGTGGTGGAAGGGATGCAGTTTGACCGCGGGTACATTTCACCCTACTTCGTCACCCAACCCGAGAAAATGACCGTCACCCTGACCGACGCTTACGTCCTGTTGAACGAAAAGAAAATCAGCAACATGAAAGATTTGGTCCCGCTGCTGGAAGCGGTTGCGCGCGAGGGCAAACCGTTGCTGATCATCGCCGAGGACATCGAGGGTGAAGCCTTGGCCACGCTGATCGTCAACCGTCTGCGCGGCACCCTTCAGGTGGCGGCGGTCAAAGCCCCGGGCTTCGGCGACCGGCGCAAGGCCATGCTGGAGGACATTGCGGTCCTGACCGGCGGCCAGGTCATCTCCGAAGAGATGGGCGTCAAACTCGAGACCGTCACCACCGCCGATCTCGGTCGCTGCAAGACGGTCAAGATCGACAAGGAGAATACCACCATCGTCGACGGCGCCGGCAAACGAGCCGCCATCGAGGGCCGCATCAAGCAGATCCGGGCCCAGATCGATGAAACCACTTCGGATTACGACCGAGAAAAGCTTCAGGAACGCCTGGCAAAACTGGTCGGCGGCGTGGCCGTGCTTCACATCGGGGCCGCCACCGAAACCGAAATGAAGGAGAAGAAGGCGCGGGTGGAAGACGCCTTGAATGCCACCCGTGCGGCCGTCGAGGAAGGTATCGTGCCGGGCGGCGGCGTCGCCCTCTTGCGCTGCATCGGCGCATTGGATTCCGTCAAAGCCAAAGGGGAAGAAAAGTTGGGCGTCGGAATTCTCAGACGGGCGCTTGCAGAACCGCTGCGGCAGATCGTCAAAAACGCCGGAATGGAACCCTCGGTCGTCTTGAACAAGGTGGTCGAAAATAAAGATGACTACGGCTACGATGCCGAAACCGGCGAATTCGGAAACCTGTTGGCGGGCGGGGTGATCGATCCCACAAAGGTGGTCCGTTTCGCGGTCCAGAACGCTGCGTCGGTCGCCGGTCTGATGATTACCACTGAGGCCATGATCACCGAAAAGCCGGAGAAGAAGAAAGGGTCGGCCGCGCCGCCGATGGATGACGACATGTACTAAGCGGTTGCCGATGCGTCGGCTTTCGCGTATAATACCTCTCAGCTTTAAAGTTGCCGATGCCGTCCGAGCCGATTAGCGGAGAAAAAACCACACGGTGAACTGTCAGGCTCACCGTGTGGTTTTATGACCTTTGAACAAGGTCGGGTCATTTGTTACAATGCCATTTCACGAACGGTTTCAAAGTCAAGCTTAAAAAGCGCATATTAGGTACATAAGGCACTTATTTCGTGCGCGCAACGACAACGACAAGGAGAGGCTCTCAAAAATTGCAACTGAGCCTTTCAAATTGCAAAAGGGCGGATCATGCCGATTTACGAGTATGAACATCTGGACACCCCCTGTGAAAGAGGATGGGTTTTTGAGACCAGACAGTCGCTCGAGGAGAGCCCCCTGACCCAGTGCCCGGACTGCGGGGCTGCCGTGCGAAAGATCATGTCCCTGAACTTCATCAACACCCCGAAAAGCAACGGTGACCTGCGCAACCTCGGCTTCACGAAACTCGTCAAGCGCGACGACGGCGTTTACGAAAACGTCACCCGCCGCGATTGCGACAGCCGGTACATGCTGCGCGACCGCCCCGAAACCGTCCCCAACCTCAGCAAAACCATCTCCGACTAAAAATGCTCGCCGACAGAAGCCGGCGAGCATTTTTGGCGTTTTGAATTTTGGTCATTGTAATTTGGAATTTTTCAATGAAACTCAAAAGATTCCTCTTCGATCGGACGAGATGATTGCGACCAGAGGCAGTGCTAAACGCACATGGTCCGGGCCGCCACGGTGCATGAAAATGATGCGCCGGAACCCGGATGAGCAGTTGAGAACGGCGACTGATTGTCTGAGCCGTCTACGGGGTCCTGGACCGGGCCCAATGCCGATACCGCATGAAAGAAACACCATTGGGGACACAAACCCGGCCCCCATATTTGAAGACGGGCCTGGTCCGGGCTAAGAACCCGTCGGCGGCGAGTTTCAGCCGCAATTCGAATCCGTTTATCCGGACGGAGGTGCCCACCTTTTTACCGTATTT
>JARFQH010000157.1 GCA_029287875.1 Desulfobacteraceae bacterium
GAGTTTCAAAGATTCAAGTAGCCGGCGCCGCAGGAGGTCCATAGCGGCATAGGCGAATATCTTCTTGTGCATTCGACGGTTGTCGAAGCAAAACTGATAGCGTCGCGACGTTGTACCGAAGGGTCCGGCCAAGCCGATGCAGACCGTACCGACCGGCTTATCGGGCGTGCCGCCGGTCGGCCCGGCGATACCGGTGGTCGAAATGCCGTACTCCGCACCGGACATCTGACGGGCGCCGGCAGCCATTTCAGCCGACGTCTCCTCGTGTACCGCTCCAAAACGCTCGATCGTGTGCGCCTTTACGCCGAGAACCTCGACCTTCGCGCGGTTCGAATAGGTCACGGCAGAGAAGAGGAAATAGTCGGAACTGCCGGAAACATCGGTCAGCAGATCGGCCAGCAGGCCGCCGCTGCAGCTTTCCGCAACACCGAGCGTGGCCTTTTTTTGCCGCAGCAGGCTTCCGAGCACTTCCGCCATGGACTTCCCTTCGAATGACAGCACGTGTCGTGCCAGGCGCTCCCGAATCCACCCCTGCGCCTGCTCCAGGGCCTGGCCGGCGACAGCGGCTTCTCCACCCGGCGCGCTGATCCGCACCTGGATCTCGGGAAACGTGGCGCACAAACCCAGACACAGTTGCGGGAAATCGCTTTCGAAGCCGATCATCTTTTCACCCACGGCCGCTTCGGTCATCCCGAAAGTGGTGACGTTCAGTCGGCCGCCTCCTGCCCCTTCCCGACCCTGCAAGCGTCGCATCATCGGCAGAACCTGTTCCGACAACATAAAACGCATTTCATGCGGCACACCGGGCAGAAAAAAGACCACACAGCGACCCAGTAGAATCCTAAACCCGGGAGCCGTGCCGATCGGGTTGGGAATGCAAACAGCGCCTCGAGGCAAAAGGGCCTGCTTCCGGTTGGACGGGCTGAAAAGTCGCCGGCGCTTCTGAAAAAACGCCTCCAGTGACGCCAAGGCGGCAGCGTCGGTTGCCAATTCGACACCGGCCGCAAGAGCGGCAGCTTCAGCCGTGATGTCATCGGCCGTCGGACCGAGACCGCCGGTGACCACGGCCAGATCGGACCGGCCGGCCATCTCGGTCAGAATCGCCGCCAAGCTGTCACGGTCGTCACCGACGCAGCTGTGCCGGGTAACCGTGATCCCTTCCTCTTCGAGCCGACGCGCAATGAAGGCCGAATTGCTGTCCACAACTGCGCCGCTACGGATTTCATCGCCGGTGGCGAGGATTTCGGCTATCACAGTCAACCCTCCTGACATCAATCGATCGAAAACCGTTTCACGGTGAACTGGAATCGGGCGGCGGCAGGACGAACATGGAGGAGGTGACGGGCACGTCGGTCAGGAACTGTTCGATATCGAGCTGCACGCCGTTGCCGGTGTCGTCGCTCAGGCCCAGCCGGCGGGGAACGCGGTAGCCCAGCACGTTTTGCATCTCTTCGAATTCGACCCGGTAGAGGACCTTCCCACCGGCACCGAAAACCTCAATCCGGCGGACGTCTTTCCGGTCGGCGCTGAGATAAATCTTTTCCACCACATGCCACCAGTGCTCGAACACCAGAAGCCATTGCCCTGCTTGCCGGTCCTTTTGAAGAAAGGCGCGGGAGTGATTTCGGATCGGAGTGCGCCCGGCCAGGATGGCGATGATGTCGGTCACGGTGATGGGCATGCGAATCAACCGCTCGAGGCTGGCATCGGAGGTCCGCATTTTTGCGTAGGACCCCACCGGGTCCCGAAGATCGACCATGTAGATGAATCGGCCGTCGGCCGCCACCCGCACCACCGGCCGGCCGGCCGCCAGGACCACGAGGCCGAGTTTTTCAGGCGCCGATACGATCCAGGCCACCCGCTGCGACAACGGCGGTCGATCCGCATCCCAAAGCTTGATCCGGCCCAGGCCCTTAAAGGACGACAGGGACGCATTGGTGAGGGCCAATTGTCGCAATACCGCCTGGGCTTCGAGTTGTGCCGTCGATCGTTCATCGGGAGGCAGCCGGTTCACTGCGGAGCAGGCCGACAGGACGAGCGCCAAGCAGGCGCCGGCAGCGCACAGCAGATGTCGGCGGGATGCGGTGATCATAGCTTTTCTTTGATCTGCTTGATCTTGTCTTCGATGGCCGCCCGGTCCTTGTGCCCGAGCTTCAGGGAGCGCTCGTATGCCTTAAGGGCATTCTTTTTGTCGTTTGCCTTGAGGTAGGCGTCACCCAGGTGTTCCAGTATAACCGGGTCTTCAGGCACCAGTTCAACCGCTCTTTTTAAAACTGTGAGTGCCTTCGAATAGTCTCCCATTTTGTAATAGACCCACCCCAGACTGTCGGTGATATACCCGTCGTCCGGTTTGACCTTCAGGGCTTCCTTGATCAGGCGTTCGGCCTCTTCCAGGTTCTTTCCGAGATCCGCATAGGTGTATCCAAGATAATTAAGAGCGCTGGCGTCCTGCGGATCGAGACGAATGACCGTCTTCATCGTCTCGATCGAGTCTTCTTTCCGGCCCCATTTATCGTAAACAACCCCCAGTCGAAACAGGTACTTGGTCTCATCCGGATCGATCTGAATGGCCTCGTTGAGCAGTTGAACCGCCTTTTCATACGCTTCGCTCTCCTCGTAAAAGGTGCCGAGGTAGTATCTGAATTCGGCATTGTCGGGATTTTCTTCCACGGCATTTTCGAGCAGTTCGACGGCTTTGCCGGTCTCGCCCTTTTCCCGGTACAGAAAAGCAATGTGAACCACTGCGTCGGGGTAGAAGCGGGATTGAGGCGTTACCTTGAGAAAGTGCATCAGGGCTTTCTCGTTGTCTTTGAGGCCGTAGTAGGCAATCCCGGCCAGATGATTCAAGTCGGGATCGTCCGGAGAGGCTTTGAGAAGCCCTTGGATAACGATAACAGCGTCTTCGTAGCGGTCCGGCTCCAGATAGGTCTGGATGACTTTCAGAACGACATCGAACTCGCTCGTGCTCCGACGGCCCATCTCCAAGAAAAGTTTTTCGGCGTCCTGACGTCGGCCTTCTTTCCAGTAAATCAGGCCGAGTTCGAGTGACGCGCGGATATTGAAGGGATTACTCTTCAGGATGTCTTCGTAGGTTCTAAGAATGATGTCGGATTTGCCCTCGCCCCGGTACAGTTCAAGCAGTTCGAAACGCGGTTCGAGAAGCGACGGCTCGATCTCCAGGGCTTTTTTGAATTCCGCTTCAGCCTTTTTCGTCTTACCCTGCCTGGCGTAGATCTTGCCGAGAAAGAAATGCCCGGTGTAGGCGTTGGGAAAGGTGCGGACCAACTCCTTGAAGACACGCAGGGCATCGTCGTATTGCTCTTTCTGCAGATAGATGCCGCCCAGCAGCAGGTAAATCTCCTGCTGGTTTTTGTCGAGTGCAATGACCTTTTCGTAAGCCTGGCCGGCTTGATCCAGCTGGTTCTGACCTTGTTTGATGCGTCCGTAGACGATCAAGGTCTCGACATCATCGGGATGACTTTTTAAAATATCCTCTGCGACCGCCAAAGCATTTTGAAGGTCCTTCTGTTGAATGTATACAACAGCCAGTTCCCTCTTCAGGTAGACGGAAGTCGGGTCCAGTTCCACGGCCTTCCTGAGAAGAAAAACAGCCTGTTCCCTGTCGCCGTTTTGTTGAGCCAATTGGGCTTCGGTATAGTAGAAGTAGGCGTTGTCCGGACGGTTGCTCGACGCCTTTCGTCCGGCGCCGTTTCGGTTGGTGCCATCAATGGCCGCACACCCCCAAAAAACTGCTGCGGCCGCAACGGCCGCAATCAATTGACGTAAAAGTCTCATGAAACTCGAGCCCATGTCGTGTTGATCTAACCTAAAGTGAAAGATTGTCGAGGGTCAATCAGCGGCACTTTCTTCCGTGTAAGCCGCAAAATCCGGAATTTCGCGCTTAAAAAATTCCCGCATTTTCTTGACGATGTTCTTTTCCACCTGCCGCACCCGCTCACGGGAAATCCCGTAACGATCACCGATTTCCTGCAGGGTCACCGGATTGTCGGAAAAGATCCGCAAGTCGAATATCTCTTTTTCCCGGCGGGTCATTTTTTTTCGAAACTCGGCGATCTTGTTGTGCAACAGGGCTTCGATCTCTTTTTTGGCGACTTTGTCTTCGATCGACTCGGGGTCGGGACTGAGAAACTCGATCCGCTCAGTGTCCGAATCGTCTTTGAAAGGCGCATCCAGCGAAAGGTCCCAACCATCGAGTCGCTGATCCATGTCCACGATTTCTCTCTCGGACACCCCCAGCCGCTCGGACAGCAGCTTGGGCTTGGGATCGAACCCCTGGTCGATGAGTTTCTGCTTTTCCTTCTTGAGTTTGAAGAAGAGCTTGCGCTGGCCTTGAGTGGTCCCGATTTTCACCAGCCGCCAATTGTCCATGATGAATTTCAGAATGTAGGCCTTGATCCAGAACGAGGCATAGTAGGAGAATTTGACGTTTTTGTAAGGATCGAATTTACGCACCGCCTGCATCAAGCCGATGTTGCCCTCCTGGATTAAATCGAGCAGATTCTGCATCCAGACTCTCTGAAACTCCAGAGCGATTTTAACCACCAGTCTCAGGTTGGAGGTCACCAGCGCGTATGCGGCTTCGCGATCACCGTGTTTTTGAACACGTATGCCGAACTCTTTTTCCTCTTCGCGGGTCAACAGACGGTAGCGGCTGATTTCGGTCAGATACCGCTGCAGGGGATCGTACTTGATCAGCGCCTTGTCGTTAGAGTGGGCGGTTGCAGATGGTTTTTGCCTGTTATCGATAGGTTCGAGAGGTTTCTTTAAGACTTCCGGATCAGTCTTCGGCAGGGTCTTTTTTGGTTTGCTC
>JARFQH010000178.1 GCA_029287875.1 Desulfobacteraceae bacterium
CGCCCTGATGGCACGGCCGCGACTTTTGCTGATGGATGAACCGTCTCTGGGGTTGGCCCCGATTATCGTCCGACAGATTTTCGACATCATCAAAAAAATCAATGCCGAGAGTAACACGACCATCTTTCTGGTGGAGCAGAACGCCAACCTTGCCCTAAAGGTCGCCCACCGCGGCTATGTAATGGAAACCGGTCGAATCACCGTCTCGGATTCGGCCAAAAAACTGCTCGCCAACGACGACGTCCGTAGAGCCTACTTAGGCATTTGAGTCCGCGGGTTTCGTTTTTCCTCTCACCCACATCCGTTTTCTTCTGCGCCGATTTGTTCCCCAGTCAGCCCTTATTTGTATTTCTATGTAATACATTAATATTACAAAGAATTGACATATTGCCCGCGGGCTGATAGGATAATGACCATAGGGACGGCTCGCTTGCGCTCTACAAACCTGTTTGTTTTTATAAAGGGGAAGGACGATGAAAAAAATCAGTTTGAGCATCGCTGTTGTCCTTCTGTTGTGCACCGCCTTGCCGCCAAAGGGGGACGCCTTCGACCCTAAGGACGACCTGTGGATTTGGAAACAACCTCCACCCGCTGAATCGGCCTTCGATCCCCTCAGTCCGGCAAGTGTGCGGGCCTCTGAAGACAACCGTGAATTCGATGAGGATACCCGAAACTTCGGGCAGTATATTGTGGACATGTCGCAGTATCTACCGAACATCTACGTGATGGCGACCCCCATAAAATATGAGGGCACGAACATTAACAACATGAGGCTCGATTTCGGCGACGAGAGCCTCGAGGACGATGTCGCCTTAAATTCCAATGTCACCCTGAATGATCTTGACATCGGCCTGTATTACGGTATTCCCTATGTCAAAACTGTATCTCACGACAGGCTTAACGTCGACCTTGGCATCAACATGCGGACCATCGATTTCGAAGACTATATCGAACAGGATTCAATCGGTCAGGCATCCGAGAGTTTTATTTTGCCGATTCCGATGTTTTTTGCCGCCGTGCAGTTCCACCCCCTGGATGTTCTGGCCCTCGAAGCGGAAGGCCGAGGGATCTCAATCGGCGGGAAAAAGTCTTATGGACTGATCGGTCGCCTCCGCTGGAAATCCGTCGGGCCGATTTATGCGGCCGGTGGATACCGATTCAGCAAGTATGAAATCGACCGTGACGGCATGGCCGTCGACACCGCGATAAGCGGTCCATTCGTCGAAGCCGGTCTGTCATTCTAAGAGCCCACACAAAACAATGGCCGTGGTCATAATTTAAAAGTCCCGGCCATTGTTTTGTTATAATTTCCACATTGGCAACCGGTACCCGGTCTCACCTGCATTTTCCCTTCTCAGCGTAATGCCCCAGTTTCAATAAAGTCTACCCAGCAAATTAAAAAATAAGTATTCAAGAAATACCTTAATTTAAATAAAAGTTTCTGTAATTATTATCAAATACCTGCTTCAAAAATTTTACAAAAAAAGCTTGACAAACCCTAATAATCGATATTACGGTTCACGCCATGAATAATAAGTCCGCCAGTCACTTTAATGACATTTCCCCTTATCAACTGGAACAGTTTCAGCGCTTGGTAAGCCGGCTGTATCAGTGCTGTCAGGAACGGATGCAGTACCAGAGCGACCGGTTTGATCTGCCGGACGCCGAACTGCGTTGTCTGCTGCTCTTTGGCGAAGAGCGCTACCTGACACCAACGGGGATCGCCCAGAAGATGAATGTCGTCAAGAGCCGCATCTCCAAGATCATCGACGGCTTGATGAAAAAGGGTCTTGTTCAGCGCATCAAGGATCCGGAGGATTCGCGCATCCACTTGTTGAGCCTGACATCCGATGGACAAAGAAAAATAAATCACATCAGAGAGTTTGTGGATGATGTCCATCATCAGGTCCTGTTGCGGATTCCCCCAGAGCAAAGAAAGATCCTGCTGATCGATCTCGATTTGCTTAAATCGTCGATGGAGGCGGTTAAAGACATGATGGATTAACCGTATCGGGAAATACCCTCAATCGGACACCAACGGTTAATCCGCAACTAACCATTCAAATTGTCGCATAAATATGCTCGCTGGATAAATTATGCCAAATAATAGGTTCACATCATATACAATATTCTGGCTTTATTGATTTAAAATTCTGTAATTATAGTTTAATTTAATTAAACACTGTAAACGATTGGAGGGATCCATGCCACAAACCGAGAGTGCAATCCAACCGCAAGATGTCAGTCTGCAACAAATCGAGGAACAACTGGCGGCTCTCAAGAGCCGGATCGATGTACTGGACAAAAAGGCGACCGAACCCAAGGTAGCCACCATCGTCTTCAGCGGTGACCTGGACAAGGTCCTGGCGGCTTTCGTCATTGCCACCGGGGCCGTTGCCATGGGAATGGAAGCGGTGATGTTCTTTACCTTTTGGGGTACACCTGTCTTGAGGGACAAGAAAAAGAGTGTCGGCGGTAAAGATACCATGGGCAAAATGTTCGGTACCATGCTGCCCAAGGGCACCAGCGACGTGAAACTGTCAAAGATGAACATGGGCGGCATGGGAACGGCCATGATGAAGTCCCTGATGAAGAAAAAAAATGTTGCCACCCTGGAACAGATGCTGGAGATGGCCGAGGAGCTGGAAGTCAAAATCTTTGTTTGCGAAATGTCCATGGATCTTATGGGGTTCAAGCGCGAGGAGATGATTGAATACAAGGACCTGACCTTCTGCGGCGTGGCCAAGTTCCTCGAAGAAGCGAACAACAGTCGTATCACCTTGTTTATATAAACGTATTCACCTAATACATCCCGATGAGGAGGACAATCATGAGCGAAGAAATCAAAGTCGAAAAAGTTATGGATTTAAAGGGACTGCCCTGCCCGATGCCGGTGGTAAAGGTCAGCAAAGGCATCAAGGAAATCGAGATCGGCCAGGTGATCGAGGCCCATTCCACCGATCCCGGCTCCCTGACGGATTTTCCGGCCTGGGCCCGCACCAGCGGCAACGAGATCCTCAAGACCGAACAGGAGGGTAAAACCATCAAGTTCTTCATCAAACGCAACGCCTAGCAAATCGACGGGGGCGGCCATCGACGCCCCCTACCCGACCGATTCTTGAGAAGGAGGCTGCCGTGCAATCCGTCATCTATTTCATCCTGGTACCGATGGTTTACATCGCCTGCGCGATCTTTCTGGTGGGGACCATTTTGAGAGTCGTCAAGATCTGGCAGTACCCCAAGCCTCCCACCACGCTGCAGATTTTTCCTGAAAAAAAGCCCAAGTGGTTGTGGACGCTCTACGATACGTTCATGTTTCCGACCGTTCTCAGGCACAAACCACTGCTGTGGGTGTTTTTGATGGCTTTCCACATCAGCCTCATCCTGCTGCTGATCGGTCATTTAGAGCTGATTGCCGAATTCGGTATATTTCAGATCGTTCCGCACGAGGTCTTTATCGGCAATGGCTATGTCGGTTTGACCCTGGCGGTCTGCTTGCTCTTTTTTCTGTTCCGGCGCATGATTTCACCGGTAAAAGATCTTTCAGTCCCCGAAGACTATTACCTGCTGATCCTGCTTTTTTTGATCGTCATCTTCGGCAGCGAGATGGACTGGGCCAGGCGGTGGTACGAATACGGTGAGATGACGGTCGATGACTACCGCGCCTACCTCTACAGTCTGCTGGTTTTCAAACCGGATCTGCCGTACAGCACAACTTCCTCCGGCCACTCTTTCATGCTGGTGCTGCACGTTTTCTTTGCCAACCTTTTTTTGATGTTTTTCCCCTTCAGCCAGCTGATGCACGCGGTTCTGTCACTCCCCATGAACAAATTAAGAAGAGGTTAACGACCATGGACAGCCATACCCAAGCGGAACTGTTGAAACTTTTCCGCAGCAAATTCACCCAAGCGATAAAATACTACCTTGAAACCTGCACCCGCTGCGGCACTTGCGTGGAAGCCTGTCACGTGTATGCCTCCATGGGCCACACCAAGTATATCTCCGCTTACCGGCACGAGATCATCCGGCGACTGTATAAAAAATATTTCAAGGCCCGCGGCCGGTTCTGGCCCTCGGTCGGTGAAGCCAAAGAGCTCGATGACCTGGCGATCGAGGATCTCTATGAAGCCGCATACTCCTGCACGGGCTGTCGGCGATGCATGGTTTACTGCCCGTTCGGCATCGACACCCAGTTGCTCATGTCGATCGCCAAGTTGCTGCTGATCGGGGCCAGCGCCGAACCGGAAATCCTGAGCCTGCTGGCCGACACCTCCGTTGAAAAAGGCAAATCGATGGAGTTTTTCAAAGAAGGTTTCCTCACCGGGGTGAAGCAGTTGGAGGAAGAGGTTGTCGAAAAGTGGCAGACTGAAGCCGGCCAAACGGCCATACCGGTTGATTCGGTCGGCGCAGACCTGCTTTACGTGGCTCTGGCCGGAGCCCATTCCATTATTCCGGCGGCCGCGGTTTTTAATGCCGCCGGCGAAAATTGGACCCTGAGCTTTTTCGAGGCGGTGAATTTCGGCGCGTTCGTGGGAGATCCGACCAAGACCAAACTGATTTTGGATCGCATTATCAACGAAGCCCTGCGCTTGAAGGTCAAGGAGGTTTGCGTTTGCGAATGCGGCACGGCCTACCGGGTGATGAAACAGCTCTCGGGACGGCAGCCCTTCAAGGTTTCCTCCATCACCGAGGTCCACGCGCGCTACATCCGCGAAGGCCGCATCAAAATCGACAAGACCCGCTTCACCGAACCGGTCACCTATCACGACCCCTGCCAGATCGCCCGCAACGGCGGTGTGATCGACGAAGCCCGCTACATCCTGAGTCACCTGTCAAACAATTTTCGGGAGATGACCGATGATCCACGCTACAACTGGTGCTGCGGAGGCGGGGGCGGTCTGGTTGCCCTGGGTGAGGACACCCTAGATTTCCGGATGAAATCCGCCAAGGTAAAAGTCGACCAGGTCAAAGCCTCCGGCGCCAGGATTCTGTCGACCGCCTGTGAAAACTGTCACACCCAGCTCAGCAACCTCAACGACCACTACAAGATGGGAATGGAGGTTCAGTTCCTCTCTTCGATGGTGGCCGACGCCCTGGTGCCGAAAGATAGCGCACCGGCGTGAAATCCCTGGTTTGAAAAACGGTCGTTGTGATATAGTTCTATTTTAATCATTGCGCAAAGGAGGTGATGACGCGTTAGTCGATGTCTGGGTTCCGAGGGCTATTTTCAATCGACAATCAAGGGAGGAAATGATGAGAAAGACACTTGCCATTATCACAGTGCTTGCACTCGCGCTCACAGTAGCGCCTGCCGTCCTGGCCACAAACGGCACCAACCTGATCGGGATCGGACCGATCTCGCGGGCGATGGGCGGCGCCGGCGTGGCCGCGCCTCAGGATGCCACCAGCGCAATCTTCGCCAACCCGGCCGGCATGTGTTTCGGCCCCTTCTGCCCCGGTTCGTCCGTCGATTTTGCCGGCACCATTTTCGTGCCGTCGCCCAAAGGCGACGAGAATTTCGGGCCGCTCGGTTTTTCGGGCAGTGACGACAGCCGCTTGCCGCCTTCCGTCATTCCGGCCATTGCCGTCACCGCGCCTATCAACGAGAAGTGGCGCTTCGGCGCCGGCATGTACGGCGTCTCCGGCCTGGGCACGGACTACAAAAACACGCAAATCGACTTTTCACTGAGACCGCTCCCCTCACCGCCGGCGCCACCCGGCGCGACACTTCCGGCCGTCTACACCCAGCTGCAGGTCTTGAAGTTGGCGCCGAACCTCGCCTGGTTGATCACGCCCAATTTTTCGATCGGCGCCTCGTTCGAGGTGGTCTGGCAGAGCCTCGATCTCGGGGAAGGTGCCTCCCAGGGATACACCTTTGGGCTGCAGCTCGGTGCTCTTTACCATTGGGACAAGTTCAACTTCGGCTTTTCCTTCACCACGCCGGAGAAGGTCAACCACAAGGATGTGTCCAGATTCGGGAATCCAGGTCCGTATCAGGATCTGGAGCTGGAATCCCCGTGGCGGGTCCAGGGTGGGATCGCCTTCGAACCCAACAGCCAGTGGCTCTTCGAGGGCTATGTCCGCTTTCTCGGTTGGAGCAGTGCAGATGGTTACAAGGACTTCGACTGGGACGACCAGTGGGTCTTCGGTTTCGGCGCCCAGTGGAAACCGGCCGAAAAGTGGTCGTTTCGCCTCGGGTACAACTACAGCAAGAGCCCGGTCAATGAGCACAACGGCTGGAATCCCGACCCGTTTGACCCGTTCAACACGGTCAATGTCCAGGGCATCCCGGTCAACCGCGTCGGGTACGAAAACCTTCGCATCATCGGCTTTCCGGCCATCGTCGAACACCATATCACCGGCGGTGTCGGATACCGGCTGACCGACGCCGTCGCCCTTAACTTATCCTTAATGTATGCCCCGCAGGAGACCATTAAAGAAACTTCGGCCTTTAACGCCATCACCTTCGAATCCAAGTTGAGCGAGTGGTCCACTACCGTCGGTCTCACCTGGTATTTCTAAATAAAGATGGGGAGGGATTGTTCCTCCCCATTCATTATTTGGGGGTTTGATTCCATTTTCTTAATAATTCCCCAAAGGTTCGCCGCGTTTTTTATTGGAAAACAGGATTTTTCACGATCGGCCCATTTCCACGGATTGGATCGGAAATTTCGGTCTTCCGGGGTTTGGGGGAGTCGGGGGCCCGCAAGATGATCTCCACCCGCCGATTGCGCTTGCGGCCCTCGTCCGTATCGTTGGACTCGATCGGCCGGTATTTGCCGAAACCCATGGTCGACACGCGGCTGGCCGGAATGGCCGACTTGGCCAGCAGAAATTCGGCCACCGTGGCGGCGCGGGCAATCGACAGTTTCAAATTGGAGCCGTACGGTCCGCCGTAGACGGGGACGTTGTCCGTATGACCGGCGATGATAACCTCTCCCTTGCCGTCCGCCAGAACGCTCCCAATCTTAAGCAGCAGCGGCACCATCTGGGCTTTGATGTCCGCCTTGCCGGAATCGAAGGTCGTCTCGCCCATCAGGCGTATGGTCACCTCCTTTTCGCCCACTTCCACCTGGATCAGGTCCTGCAAGTCCCGAAAGCGGGTTTCAACTTCATTTTTGAGTGCTTTGCCGATCTTCTCCCGCTGCTGCATGGCGATGAACTCCTCACGTGGCCTTGCCGGAATCAACTCCTGGTCGAAGTCTCTTGAAATCATCTTGATGCCTTTGGGGGCCTCAAAGGCCTTGATCTTACGCTGAACGCCGAAAGCCTTGGCCAGCGATCCGGAAACTTCCTTGTATTTGGCTTTGTCCATCTCGGAAAAGGAGAGCAGCAGAACGAAGAAACACAGCAGCAGGCTCATGAGGTCGCCGAATGTCACCACCCAGGCCGGTGCACCTTCTTCGAGGAGGGGGTTTTGGATATCGTCGAGCAGGTTCATTATTTGGTTTTTTTCTGATTCTTCTGGGTCGTGTTCTTCTGGCGATTCTTAGGCGCCAGATAGATTTTCAAGGCTTCCTCGAGAACCATAGGAGACATTCCTTGGGCGATACCGATGGCGCCCTCGCGGATAATGCGTCGATTTTCCTGTTCCTGCTGGCTTCGCAGGGCCAGTTTATCGGCAATCGGCAGACAGACAAGGTTGGCTACCAACGCACCATAGAGCGTTGTGAGGAGGGCGATGGCCATAGCCGGCCCGATGCTCGCCGGGTCGGACATGCTGGCCAGCATCTGGACAAGCCCGATCAGTGTTCCGATCATGCCGAAGGCCGGTGCGGATGCGCCCATGCCCCTGAAGACGTTCTGACCGACCGTGTGTCTTTGGAGCGTTTGGCGGATATCCTTGTCGAGCATTTCGGAAATCAACTTCTCATCCAATCCGTCCGAAAGATAGCGAATGGCCTTGGCTGAAAAAACGTCACCGGCCTTCTGATTTTCCAGGGCGATCAGGCCTTCTTTCTTTGCAATCTTGGAATATTCGATCAATTTTATAATGAGTTCCTCCGGCGAATCCAGTTTGAGCATGAAAGCCTTCATCACCACTGATATCGAATTGATCACATCACTCATAGAAAATTTGATGAAACAGGTGGCCAGAGTCCCGCCCATGACAATCAAGACACCGGGAATATTGACAAAAACAAGCGCCGATCCGCCGATGATAACAGAGCTGACAATCAGGACTGTGCCCCCGAAGAGTCCGATAACGGTCGCTATGTCCATAAACTCCCCTCGTCAATTTTTCGGAATTTGATCAATCTGATTCACTAACCACTATCGGCCATTCACGATAAAACTTGAAGCGAACAAAAGAAGGGGGACAGGTGGATGTGCCGTTGTTGGCGTAAGCAATCGGTTTTTTTGTGGTCTAAATAGAGCCGCCGTCAGGTAACACGTAAATCAGGTCGATTGCGGTGTGAAAATACCTTATAATATGTAGAGCAAAATCCAAAACAGGTCTTATTGTTATTAATAAGAGGTTTTTAAACACCAAAGGGATAACCATATTGTATCAATAGCGTTTTCCGCAGCAACACGACTCAGGTGTCTGTCGGTAGGCTTGATGGGATAGGGATCCTCACAGATTGGAGTGGGTTTCACATTAAACGAAAAAAATGGAAGGTAATCTTAAAATGATCCACACCGCTCGTATTTTTAACGTTTTGAAGCGTTACTTCAAGCGGTTAATGCCCGCTAAAGCGGAAACTTTGGTGAGAACGCTTGCTGACGAAGGGAGGGTTGAAAAGCAGGCCGCCCCCGCGGTTGACCGGCTAAACCAAACCGTCAAAACCCGGTCGGCGACGACCGGTGGCGGCATCCAACCGGATTGGCAGACGGACGGTTACCCGGCTGTATTTCGTAACCCGGTATCCTCCCGGAAGAGTAAAATCGTGCCGGAAAATAGCTTGGATATCGACTTAGTCGGTCTCGACGATCTGGAAGCCTGTGCAGAAGAGCTGACTCTGCCGGCTGAAACCATAGAGAGTTGGGTCGGGGCCGGTATTCTGAGCCCGCGGGAAACCGAGATCGCCGAAAAGCTCATCCGGATTATGCGGGCAAGGGAAATGAAAAGAGGACACCACAAAACACGCTCCGATAACTGAGGTTCACCCGATTTATGACAATTCACACAAAATCCTTGGGGAGAAAAGTGGCCTTCGAGGAGGGATTCGCTTTAAAGGTTTTCCTGCAGGCGTTGGAGACGCGGGCTGATGTCAACCGGATATGTTGCGGCTGTGTTCAACGCCTTGAAAGAATCTGCCAAGGCGTTGAAGTTCCGACCAAACTGTTCACGAATTGATTCGAGGGACGGATGCGGCCGGGTGAGGCGGCCGTTTTTCATCACCGGCTCAAGGAGCAGCAAACGATCGTTCAAGGTGTCGCTGCGCAGCCCGATAGTGTCTGAGCGATAGGTTCCGTTTTCATCGCAGTCCCGGAAAACCTGTTTCTCACCGGCCAGGGTCACCTTGCCGGGGCTCAACTTACGGACATCACCTCGATCGCATCGCACCATTTTATATACGATGTCGATGAAAGGTGCATCTGCAGATACACCGATGTTGGTTCCCACCCCGAAGGCATCGATCTGCGCACCCGCTTCGACGACCTTCTCGATCTTAAATTCATCGAAGCCGCTGCTTGCAAATATTTTAACCTCTGACAGGCCGGCAGCGCCGAATATCTTATGCACCTCGCGGCTCAGCCGGACCATATCACCGCTGTCGAGGCGCACGCCCAATAGGGAATGCCCTTTCTTTTTCATTTCCAGTGCAACCTTGACGGCTTCACGTGCACCGGCGATTGTGTCGTAGGTGTCGATCAGGAAAACCGAACTGTCGGGGAAGGTTTCGGCAAAAGCCGAAAAGGCCTCCAATTCGCTGCTGAAGGCTTGGACGAAAGAATGCGCCATGGTGCCGGATAGCGGGATGCCGTACTCGCGACCGGCGAGAACGTTGCTGGTGCCAACAAAACCGGCCAAATAGGTGCTGCGGGCAACCTTCATCCCGGCGTCGTGGCCTTGGGTTCGCCGCAGGGAAAAGTCGATCAGTGGGCGACCGGCGGCGACATGCACGCAGCGGGCGGCTTTGGAGGCGATCATGGTCTGGAATCCGACCGTGTTCAGCAGAAAGGTTTCCACGATCTGGGCTTCTATTAGAGGTGCCGTAACCTCGAGGATCGGTTCATTTGCGAAAAAAATAGATCCCTCGGGCATTGCAAATACACTACCGGTGAAACGAAATTTTTTAAGAAACGACAGGAAATCGGAAGAAAACAGGCCGGTTTCTCTCAGGTAAGCAAGCTCATCGCTCGAGAAACTCAGGGATTCGAGTTCCTCCAATGCGTCCTGAAGACCTGCGGCGACGAAATATTTCCGGCCGGAAGGATAATCTCTGATAAAAAGGGAAAAGGTGGCTGCGTTAAGAAGTCGGCGATTGAAATAAACGGCAGCCATGGTCAGTTCGTAAAGATCGGTGAAAAGTGGGCCGAGGAGATGATTGGCAGTCATGGCAAGGCCTGTTGAACGGGTTATCTCCGCTTGCTGATCGGGTCAAATTATCCGGGCACCGTAGAGCTGCGCCATCCGCTTCAGGGCGAATTCATGAAATTTTGCGTCAAAATCGGCCACTCCCTTAACGGGAACTGAAATAGAATAGCCCCGATTGGCCAGCCCGGCCACGGTGTCCATCACGCAAATCGATGTACAAACACCCACAACCTCGACGGCCCCGATCGCCTTTTCGAGCAGGATCTTTTCGAGATCGGTTCCGTAAAAGCCGCTGTAGCGTTTCTTGTTGACCACCGGTTCCCCGGCTATTGGCGCCAACTCACTGATAACCTCACTGCCCCATGTGCCGGCGACGCAGTGCGGGGGGAATTTTTCGAATTCTTCGTCATGCGCGTCGTGGGCATCCCGCAGGTAGATAACGGCGGCACCTTGGCGGCGGTAGCGTTCGATTCTTTCGCGGATGAAAGGTACGATCGCATGCACCGTTTCTCCGCAGTAGAGCGCACCGTTTTCATCGATAAAATCATTGAGCATATCGCTGACGATCAAGGCTTTTTTAGACATCGTTATCCCCACCTCATTTTCGTGTTAACTCCCGATTCCCATCAGATCAGCGATCTTTCTCCTAAATTACCGTAGCGGTGATAGGCGTCACAAATGCTCTGGTTGATGAAATAGTGGAGCAGTTCGATGCGGCCTTCCATCAGGACCGGTGCACGGGCAATGTAAAATCCGATTTCGGCCGCTGCGACGAACACCTCGGCCGGCACCCGCCGGGGATCGGCATAGCGGATGCGCTGGATGTCCGGCAAGAGCCGAATGAGATCCCCGTCGGTTTGGCGCTCGATGACGGATTTGCCGAGTAAGTTTTGGCCATCTTTGGACGCCAAAAAGGCCGTGGCCGGGTGGCGCGTATCCGGGTGGATGCTGACCAGCAGCTCGCACCCGGAGATCCTTACGGCAGCGATACGGGCCAGAACATCGAACAGACTGTCCTCGGACTGTATGCGCACCATCACGCGGCCGATCGGCCGATACCGCAGGATGTTGTCCTGGCCTCTGAGATGGAAGTAATCGTTTTCCAACGAGAATTCCCGTTCAAAGTGATAGAGATAACTCTTGATCGCCCGCACGGCCTTGAGGATGTCGGCGGCCGTCTCGGGAGGAAACGCGCCCCATTCGGCCTTGCGCTGCCAGTCCTGAGCCAGGCGCAGCAGGGCATGATCCGTTTTTATGACGCCCATGCGGGGATACCCAATCTCCTCAAAGGTCATAAACTGGGACACG
>JARFQH010000189.1 GCA_029287875.1 Desulfobacteraceae bacterium
AACCGGCCTAACCGGTTAACGGAGATCACTTATGGGAAAACCGACTGGATTCATGGAATTTGAACGCGAACTGCCGGAAAAAAGGCCGGTTAAAGACCGGGTCAAGGATTTCAGTGAAATCTACCGCCCTTTTTCGGAAGAAACCCTGAAAAGCCAAGCCGCCCGGTGTATGGACTGCGGCGTACCCACATGCCATGCCGGCTGCCCGCTGGGAAATCGGGTCCCGGACTGGAACGACCGGGTCTACCATGGCCACTGGCGCAGCGCGCTCGGCCAACTGCTCGAGACCAACAACTTTCCGGAATTCACCGGCCGGCTCTGCCCGGCGCCGTGCGAGGAAGCCTGCGTGCTGTCCATCAACGAGCAACCCGTAACCATCGAGCAGATCGAAAAAGAGATCATCGAACACGGGTTTGCAAATGGCTGGGTGCAGGCTCGACTACCCCGCTACCGTACCGGCAAATCTATTGCCGTCATCGGTTCCGGCCCGGCCGGCCTCGCTTGTGCCCAGCAGTTGAACTACGCCGGCCACGTGGTGACGGTTTTTGAACGCGACGATCGTATCGGCGGTCTGCTGCGCTACGGCATACCGGATTTTAAATTGGAAAAACAGGTTCTTGACCGGCGTCTGGCCCTGATGACACAGGAAGGCGTCGACTTCAGGCCGGGTGTGCATATTGGGGAAGAACTGAGCACCGATGACCTTCGAGATTTTGATGCGGTTGTACTTTGTTGTGGCGCCACCCGGTCGCGGGACTTGAATGTTCCGGGCCGTGAGCTGAACGGTATCTATTTTGCGATGGACTTTTTGAGGCAGCAGAACCGTTTGGTCGCCGGCGACATCATTGCCCACCACGACGGCCTCAACGCCAGCGGTAAAGACGTGATCGTCATCGGCGGCGGGGACACGGGCAGCGACTGCATCGGGACCTGTCGCCGCCAGCAGGCGAAATCGGTCACCAATTTTGAAATCATGCCTCAACCCGTTTTGGAAAGGCCGGACCATCAACCCTGGCCTTTCTGGCCGGTGAGACTGCGCACCAGCAGCTCGCATGAGGAGGGGTGCTACCGCCACTGGAGCATATTGACCAAAAAATTTGTCGGAAAAGCGGAGTGGGTAAAAAAACTGGTGACCGTTGATGTGGCGTATTCGGGCGGCAAATCGGGACGTCCCACAATGCGCGAGATTCCCGGTTCCGAGCATGAATGGCCGGCCGACCTGGTTTTATTGGCCCTTGGCTTCAGCGGCCTCGAAACCGATACCGTGGTGACCCAATTCGGCCTGCGTCTTGACGCGCGGGGCAACATCGAGACCGATTCAAACCATATGACAAGCCGACCGGCGGTTTTCGCCGCCGGAGATGCCCGCCGCGGTCAATCCTTGATCGTCTGGGCCATCTCCGAGGGACGCGAAGCAGCCCGATCCGTGGACACCTATCTCATGGGCCGATCAACGCTGCCGACCAAGGGGTGCTGCGACCTTCCCCGGGTGTAAGACCGGTGGCTGCCGACGTTAAAGGCGCCAACCCGTCCGTCGCTTTTCCGAGTTCTCCTCTGAAACCGATAACCCCCAGAGTCGACACGATACTCCCGGATGGTGATATAATCGGTCTTGCACCTATTTTTACGGTATTTGGCCGCGATACAGCACGCTGACCGGAACGGAGGAAAACCCTGCCGTGCGCACTAAACCCTTCCGCGATTCTCGGTGAACCTGTACCCGGCGCACTCTACACGACTCTTGTTGTCACCGAGAATTTCTGTTGGCCCTCTATCGGGCTATCTTTTTGAACGGATTTGTGGCATATTATGTGGTCTAAATATATCAATGCATTGACAAATCGAATGCCGGAGAGGAGGCGTGAAGAATGACGGATAAATGGCAAAACGATCTCCACTGCGCTATCGCTTGCGCGCATTGCAATAAATCACTAAAGGCCGATGATCGACGCATCCTCTCGGTTTACGATCACCAACCGATCTGTCTGGACTGCAAAAAAAGAGAAGAAGAGCGGACCGACTACCCAGAAGTTTCCCAAAAAATGATCGGGACCTGCATGGCCGAAACGGAAGTCATGTACAGCGACCCGGGGGGGTACTGCTACTATCATTTCTACCCTTTTAAGTGCTGACCGTCCAACGGGGAAACTCAACGCTTAGGGCTCGCGAAAAAATAAATTGGTGATTTTGGGCGTTGAGGCGCCCGGCTGTCAAGGCGTAAAATCGCAAGAATCTGGATATTCCGAGATTTTGCACCGGCAGCCGGACGGGATGCATCGGCGTCCAAAATGGTAAGTTATATTTGAGCGAGCCCTTAGTCTTGACTAAGAATGACACAACCTGTTTTGACTGCCGGTGCGCCGAGCGTTGTTTTTTACTGAAAGCGGGCGGCATCGCCACAACCGTAAAAGGGGTGGAATGAATAAGAAACAGAGCCTCAGAAAAACCGATCATCCTTTATCATCTTCCCCAAGCAGACCGGCCGGTGAGTTCGAACGCGCCGTCGAGGCCCTTCACGTCAGTGAGGAAAAGTATCGCGCCATCATCGAAAATATCGAAGACGGTTATTACGAGGTCGACCTTAAAGGAAACTTTACCTTCTTCAACAACGCCATGACACGCATCACCGGTTTCAGCCACAACGAACTCTTGGGCATGAACAACCGGGATATAATGGACAAGTTCAACACCAAGCAGGTGTTCAAGGTTTTCAACCAGGTCTACCAGACCGGCCTGGCCACCAAGGCTTTCGATTGGCAGTTGATCCGCAAAGATGGGTCCCGGTGCACCTTGGAAGTATCGATCTCCCTCAAAAAATCGATCACCGCCGAGCCGGTCGGTTTCATGGGGATTGCACGCGACGTCACGCAACGTAAATTGATGGAGCAGGCGCTGCGGGACAGCGAAGAAAAATACCGCCTGATCATCGAGAACATCGAAGACGGGTATTATGAAGTCGACCTGGCTGGAAATTTCACTTTTTTCAACGACGCTTTGGCCCGCATCACCGGCTATGCCCGCAAAGATCTGATGGGCATGAACAACCGCGACATCATGGATGCATTCAACGCCAAACGCGTTTTTTCACTCTTCAATGGCGTCTACGACACCGGTCTGGCGACAAAGGCCTTCGATTGGGAGCTGTTCCACAAAGACGGCTCCAAACGATACGTTGAGGTGTCGGTCTCCCTGAAACGCGATTTAAAGGGACACCCGATCGGTTTTATGGGCATCGCCCGGGACATCACGGAGAGAAAGGAAACCGAAGAGTTGCTGCGGAAGAGCGAAGAGAAGTTGCGTGGTAAAACCAGGAACCTCGAGGAAGTCAACACGGCGCTGACGGTCCTTCTGAAAAAACGCGAGGAAGACAAAAAAGAACTCGAGCAAACCGTGTTGACCAATCTAAACGACATGGTCAAACCCTATTTGGAGCGGGTCAGGGCCCGGGCCAAGGATCCAAAACAAAAAAACAACCTGGCGGTTCTGGAAGAGAATTTGAACGCAATAACCTCACCGTTTTCGTATCGATTGTCTTCCCGCTACCTCAACCTGACCTCGTCTGAAATCGAAATAGCCAACCTTGTCAAACAGGGTAAGAGCACCAAGGATATCGCCGACCTCTTGAGTGTTTCCACCAAGACGATCGAGGTTCATCGCCTCAACATCCGAAAGAAACTGGGGTTGAGCAACAAGAGGGCCAGTTTGAGAACCCACCTGTTATCGGTTCGCTGACGGAAAAACCATTACTGCGTGAGCCGTTAGTGCCCACCATCGCTAAATGCCAGCCGGGCGGCGGCCAGGTCAAACATGGCGTGTCCGACGCTCTTGAAAATCACCGGCCCTTCTTCCGGCCCCTGTTCTTCTAGCGCTTCAGCCAGCGGTCGAACCCGGTCCCAGTCTATCCCTGCCTGAATGAAATCACCGGCCTCGGCTCGGACACCTTCCAGCGAATCGGCAAAAAGCCGGCTGCGCCGCACCAGATCTGCCGGCAGCTCGGCCATCGACGGTGTGAATGCTCCGACGGCCGCAACGAAGGCATCGGACCGCAGTTCCCCGCCGATGACCGGAGAAGCGCTGTTGGTGGCCGTAACGATGAGCGTTACGTCTTTCAGGACCGACTCCGAATGCTGGAGGACCTGAACCCGTAGTTCAAGAGAGCGGGCAAAAACAGCCAGTTTTTCGGCATTCTCGCGGGTGCGGGAAGTAATGAAGACCTGCTGCACGGACAACACCTCTCTGAACGCCTCGAGATGAGCACGGGCCTGGGTACCGGCACCCACAATGAGAAGCGGCCCCGCGGGATCGGGAGCCAAGCGGCGGGCCGCCAGGGCGCTCACTGCCGCGGTACGCCGAGCGGTCACCGTTATCCCGTCCAGAATACCCAGACGCCGGCCATTGGTAGCGTCCATTACGATGACCTCTCCTTGTATGGTGGGCAGGCCCTCTTTCCGGTTCTCCGAGTGAACGGTCACCAGCTTGGTAATCGCGATGTGTCCGTCTGAAGCCGGCATCAACAAAAGAGTGCCCTCAGCAGCGATCGGCACCAGCATCCGCTCCGGGGCGATAATCCGACCGGTCCGGTGCGCTTGGAGCATGTCGACAAGGACATCACAAAGGGCCGGGTAAGGCAAAGCCAGCCGGGTCTGCGCGGAATCGAAAATCCGTATAATATGGGTTGATGAGTTCATCGGTTCTTGCCCCCTCCTATCGGTTGCTGCGGTCGCTCGACCGCACGTCCAGTGCCACTAATGGTTTGCTGTTTGGTTATCGTCCCCCCAACTGGATGCCGCCGGCTGCGACCGCGGCCCTTTTTCATAGTCTCTGAGCTATTTCCGATTAAGCGGTTTCGATCAGTTGGTCTCGCACGCCCCGCACAACTTTTTTCCGGGGCCTTGAAATGTGACGACCGGACACATTGGCTCTTGACATCCCGTTAAATAAAGATTAAAAAATTCAGTCAATTGTATGCATAATGGCTTTAGGCTCCAACGCGACAGTGGCGCGCCAAACCTGGCAGATACCGATTGAACACCATCACCGAACTTGCCATTTTCATATCACACCGGCGATTCCGATCAACGGTTCCTCTGCCGGGCAGCACGCCGGCAACCGCGGCGCGCACAAACCGGTGACATTTGTCTAATCGGGACAGAGCTCTGTAAATTCGAGCGAAGATCGCACAATGTCAGATACGGAAAAAAGAAAACACCCGCGAGTACCAACCCACAACGTGGTATCCTATATTTGTCTCGACGCGGACGGGCACCAAATAGCCGAAGGAATGGGAACCACGGTTGACATCAGCCAGGGCGGCACCCTGCTCGAAACCAGCCGTCCGATCGAAGCCGAATATATTCTTCTGATGTCAATCGATCTGGACAACAACGTGGTCGAGACCAAAGGCAAGGTCGCCCATTCACGATCAGTGGGGCCCGGTAAATATTTGACCGGCATTCAGTTTCTCGGAGAGCGCGAAGAAGTCACCCGGGTCGTTAAAAACTTCATCATCGACTACCACAGCCGTAAAAACAAGAGCGGCTGACACCGCACCTGCCTGCCCGATTTTCCGCCCCAGCACCCGGCGCCATTTAAAAGTTCACGGAGAACCGCTCGCGCGCCTCGACCCACCTTGAGAATTTGCCATGATTGTGGTAGGATATACGCAGTTTTGATGCATCGATATCTTTTTCGGCCGGGTTGGTTGTACGGTCGTGCGCCTCAAAAAAATCTCACGTTTATAGTGTTACAGCGCTTGCTGCCCGCGGCCGTTCGCAGCGGGGCACCGATCGACCAATTGATGTCGGACGCCGAGCACCGCATGGCCGATTGACATTCGACTGTTCCAGGGAGGCTGACATGCTCAAAATCTCATTCGCCGCGATTGCCCTTTTCTTCCTGCTGCAGGTGCCGGCTCTGTCCGACAAGGTATTTGTCTGGACGGACGATAAAGGCGTCAAGCATTTCAGCAACACCGGCCCTTCAGAGTCGACCGAAGGGTTTCAGCAGGACAAGGAATTACCGTCCGAATCGACTTCCGGAAACCAACCCGCACCGAATATGACCGGCCCGGCGCAACAGCCGGAGACAAATGCCGACAATGAACCGACGGCCGACCCCGCAGATTCTCAATCCGCCGAAACAGAAACGGACCCGGATGCCGACTATATCGAGACCACCCGGCTTGACCTGATCGTTTTCCCCATTCCTCAGGACGACCTCGTCCAGCGTGAAAAATCGATTGTGGGCGATTTGCAGCAACAGCTGG
>JARFQH010000251.1 GCA_029287875.1 Desulfobacteraceae bacterium
GGACCTATTTTTCTTTTGTCAAAGAGCATCTTTTACCGACCAGCGAGCGCTGGAAATTTATCCTAACCTACCCGAGGCCCATTTAGAGCATATGCTCATAATTTCGCCTCAATCGGTTCTGACTTTTTACGGGACCATCAATACTTGAAAAGAATTGCCCGGCAACATCTCAACAAAGGAATATCAAGGACCTTTATTCTTGTAGATGATAATATGCCTTCTGAAATACTGGGATTTTACACTTTAGCTGCATGTGAGGTATTGTGCAAAAAATTGCCTCGTAAATATTCTAAAAAATATCCGTCGCAGGCGCCAGCTGTAAAACTCGCAAGACTGGCTGTTGCAAAGAAGAATCAAAGACGGGGTTTTGGTGCGCTAATGTTGGTCAATGCAATCGAGCGCGTTTTGAACGTTTCTGAAAATCTTGGAATAATCGGCTTTTTTGTGGATGCAAAAAACAAAGAAGCCAAAGGCTACTGTGAACGATTTGGATTCATCCCTCTTCCAGACAGCCCATTAGAACTTTTCCTGCCGATTGCCACTCTTCAAAAGGCCTATGCTTCAATCGTATTAGGTCAGACAAACCGCGATTAACGACTCTTTCTTCCGATTAAATGGCGCGAGTGTATTGTTGGTGAACCGGACGAATTAATTGATCTGAAGGTCGGTGAATGGAGCGAAAAAGCCAATCTTTAGTTTATTAACACGAATAGGCCACTGTAATTTGAATAGCAGCACTTAGTCATCTGCGAATCTGTTGCCTCGCTCGCTTTCCCGGATGCCTGCCGAAAGCACCCCCGGTCCCGGACAATATTCTTGACAAGAATATTTTGGTTGGATTACAGAGTTACTTACCACAAGAAATATTCTGCCTACCCGTCATTTGTTGAATTATATTCACTGTTCTCCGGAGATTCTTTCGCATGCCCCTGCTCGACATCCGCCACCTGCGCACCCACTTCAAGACGCCCCAGGGCAAGGTTCGCGCCGTGGACGAGGTCAGCCTGAGGGTGGACGCGGGGGAGGTGCTGGGCATCGTCGGAGAGTCGGGCTGCGGCAAGAGTGTGCTGTCATTGTCGATTCTGCGGCTGCTGCCCATGCCCCCGGCCATCTTTGCCGGCGGGCAGATCCTGTTCAACGGTCAGGACCTGCTGAAAGCTTCCGCCGAGGAGATTCGCCGCATCCGGGGCAACCGCATCAGCATGATCTTTCAGGAACCCATGTCGGCCCTCAATCCGGTGTTCACCATCGGCAATCAGCTGGCCGAGGTATTCCGAGTGCACCAGTCCCTGGGCAAGGCCGAAGCCCTGGAGAAGGTCGTGACCATGCTGGAAACCGCGGGCGTGCCGGCGCCCCGGCGGCGGGTGAAGGAGTACCCCTATCAGCTCTCCGGAGGTATGCGCCAGCGGGTCATGATCGCCATGGCCCTGGCCTGCCGCCCGGCGCTGCTGATCGCCGACGAGCCCACCACGGCGCTCGATGTGACCATCCAGGCCCAAATCCTGGATCTGATGGAACAGCTGCGCCGGGACCTGGACACGGCCATTATCATGGTTTCCCACGACCTGGGGGTCATCGCCGAGACCGCCAACGGGTGGTCGTCATGTACACTGGCAAGATCATGGAAGCGGCGGAGACCGTCGCGCTTTTCGACACCCCCCTGCACCCGTACACCCGCGGGCTGATGCGGGCCATTCCCGCGGTCACCTCGCGCCGCGATCAGGGGGAGCTTTACGAAATCAGCGGCGTGGTGCCCAGTCTGCTGAATCTGCCGTCAGGGTGTCCCTTCAACCCCCGCTGTCCCCTGGTGGGGGACATCTGCCGGCGCCAGGAGCCCGAACTGCGGGAGGCGACCCCGGGGCATTGAGTGCCCTGCTGGATGCCTGCGACCGGGCCGGTGATTTTTTCAGCGCGCACATCCGGCAGGCCGAGGCCGAAAACGAAGCGCTGAACATCGCACGGTTCAAAACGGCCTATCTCAAGGTGGCTCTCGCCCCCTGGCGCGCGGCGGTTGCGCGTACCCGCACCGATCTGCTGGCCGAGGGACTGCTCGATTCTGAAACCGCCGCGATGGTGACCGCCGCCGAACCTCCAATGGAAGGCAAACCGGTGCCATGACCCAGTGGACCACCCGCATTCTGGCCGAATACGTCCGCGACACGGCCGCCGGCACGCCGGATGCCGCTGATGCCCAGGCCGCCGCAAAAGTTTTGATCGACCTGATCGGCTGCGCCGCGGCGGGATACCGCACTCCCGCCGCCCGGTCCGCCCGCAATACCGTGCGGCGCCTCTACGCCGCGGGACCAACGGCGCTGTGGTTCACCGGCGACAAACGCCGCCCCGAGGGGGCCGCCATGGCCAACAGCACCGCCGCCAGCGCCCTCGATCTGGACGACGGCCACCGGCAGGCCGGCGGCCACCCCGGTGCAGCCATCGTTCCGGCGGTGCTGGCGGCAGCAACGGCTGCAGGCGCCAATGGCCGGGACGTGGTTGCGGCCCTGTGCGCCGGATACGAGGTGGCCGTGCGCGTGGCAGGGGCCCGGAATTTCAGTCGATTGGACACCCTGTCCACCGGCCGCTGGTGCGCCTACGGCGTGGCGGCCGCCGCAGGCCTGCCGGATCTCGAGAGTGTCGAGCCGATCTTGAGCTGCCTCCGAAGGCCGGAACCCGGTGATACGAAAAAAGGAACGATTTAGCAGCAAAGGAAATGCCCATCATGAAAATTGGAATTCGTGCGGAAGACAAAAGCCGCTGGGAGCGGCGGGTGCCCCTGGTTCCCCAAGACATCGCCGAGCTGCGGCGCAGCGGGTTGGACATCGTGGTCCAGTCCGCACCGCAGCGGGCCATCGCTGACGGGGAGTTTTCCGCCGTCGGGATACCGGTGGCGGCCCGCCTGTCCGACTGCGGCCTGATCGTGGGAATCAAGGAAATCCCGCCGGAGCGCCTCGAGGCTAAAAAAGTGTACCTCTTCTTTGCCCACGTCATCAAGGGCCAGTCCTACAACATGCCCATGCTGCGACGCCTGATGGACCTGGGGACGACGCTCATCGACTACGAGCGGGTCGTGGATGGGCAGAACCGACGCCTGATTTTTTTCGGGCGCCACGCCGGCCTGGCCGGCATGGTCAACACCCTGTGGGCCCTGGGCCGGCGACTGGCGTGGGAAGGCATTCCCAGCCCCTTTGCCCGCATCCGTCAGGCCAGGCAATACGCGGACCTGGAAGCCGCCCGCACCGACATCCGCGCCGCGGCTGCCGAGATCCGGCAACAGGGGCTGCCCCGTGAGCTGATGCCCCTGGTGGTCGGTTTCACCGGATACGGCAACGTATCGGTCGGCGCCCAGGAAATCTTCGACCTGCTGCCCCACGAAAGCGTCGCCCCGGCGGATCTGGCCCTGCTGCCGCCGGATGAAGCCGGCCGGCTCTACAAGGTGGTGTTCAAGGAAGCGGACTGTTTCGCGGCCAGCGATGGTGTTTCGCCTTTCAGCCTGGAAGACTACTTCCGTCACGGCAAGCAGCGCTACGTGTCGGTGTTCGACCGCCATCTGGAGCATCTGGGCGTGTGGGTGAACTGCATCTACTGGGACGACCGCTACCCGCGTCTGCTCACCCTGAAAGACTGCCGCAGGATGTGGACCGCCGCGCGGCGGCCGCAGCTTAGGGTGATCGGCGACATCAGCTGCGATCCGAACGGCTCCGTGCAGTGCACCGTGCGGGCCACCGACCCAGGCAATCCGGTCTATGTCTACGACCCAGTGCAGCAGAGGGCCGTCGACGGAGTGGCGGGTGACGGCCCGGTGGTCATGGCCGTGGACATCCTGCCGACGGAAATTCCCCGGGAAGCGTCGGATCACTTCAGCGGAGTGCTCAAAGATTTTCTGCCGGCGTTGGCATCGGCGGATTTTTGCGTGCCTTTCGAAGACCTGGCCCTGCCGGACGCACTCAGGCGGGCGACGATCGTTCACCGCGGGCAACTCACGCCCGACTACCTCTACCTGAAGCCCCACGTCGCCGGAAAGTGACGCGGCGCACGTTCTCCGGCGGCGGTCATCCGCCTGCGATGGCGGAAAAGAACACCAAGGTGTCGCCGTCGATCAGACGGGTTTCCGGACGGGCCATGCGCCCGTTCACGAACAAGACCAGCTGCGGGCCGGCTTCTCCCGCAAGGACGACACCCTACCGGAGCGCATCCTCATGCAGCCCCTGCCAGATGGTCCGGCCATGGGAATGGTCTGCCGGCTCGACGCGATGCTGCCGGGCTACTATCGCTGCCGCGGGTGGGACGAGAACGGCCGCCCTACCCCGGAAAAGCTGCGGGAGCTGGGACTGCCGGACACCATCTGACCGCAACGCCCGCGAAGAAGGAAACGCCCATGCTGAGGACGGCATTCAGGCGATCCCCCGCGGGTACCTCTTCGGCCTGATCGACCTGAACCCCAACCAGACCTTTTAATAAGTTTTTTTATTCCGGCGAACTCAATGGCGGGTGAGGTCACACTCGAATGGGATTTGAATATCGAGCCCGACATTGCAGGCTATATCGTGTATTGGGGGACCACCAGCAGAAACTACTCCGACAGTGTAGATGTGGGTAATCAAAACTCCTATGCCGATATTGACCATGACGGCGATTTCGACAGCGACGGGAATGTAGATGGAGGTGACTTCACACTGATTGTTAAATCCTACGGAAAATCAGGATGTCCTTAAGTTTATCGATAACTCTTAGTAGACCACGTTATTTTTCCATGGCCGTAAATCCGGAGCGCGCCGTCTCGATTATTTTTTCCTCACCCACCGCCTGCACAAAATCGTCTACAAATTTTGACGTGCCGGCGACCTGAACGATGAACAGTTCGTGGTTGCAGCGGTCGAGAATTTGAAAATTGAATCGCCGGCCGAGATCTTCGATCGAGGCTTCGTCCGCCTCCAGTTTGATAATGGCCACCTCTCGCCAGAAACTACCGTCCACGTCCAGTTCTTTCGCAGACAGAACTTCGGCGACTTTTTCAATCTGTTTGATCACCTGCTGCATCTTGTCATCGCTGTTCTCAAAAAGGGTCAGCGTCATCCGGCTGATGCCGGGCCTATGGGTGCGGCAGGCGGTGATGGTCTCGACATTGTACATTTTCCGGCGAATCAGCATCGAAATTTTGTTCAGAACGCCCGGACGATTCAACACGAAAATCAGAATCGCCCGTCTTTTGATCGGCTCTTCCACAGTCATTGCAATTACTCCTGATGGATAGTTTCATTTTTTCAGTGATGTGATCATGTCGGTAATTCCGCCACCGGCCGGCACCATGGGCAGAACGACTTCGCTGGGATCACAGAGGAACTCAACCATGAACGCTCCGCGATGCTCAGCCGCTTCAGATATAGCATCCTCTATGGCCGCCACTTCGGATACCTGCCGGTAGGGTATCCCGTAGGCGGCAGCAATCTTGCCGAAATCGGGATTTTTCATCGGGGTTCCGGCAAACCGGCCGTCGTAGAAAAGGGTTTGCCACTGCCGGACCATCCCGAGATATCCGTTGTTGAACAGCAGTATTTTAATATCGACCTCGTGCTCCATCACCGAACCCAACTCCTGAATGTTCATCTGGAATCCGCCGTCGCCGCTGACCGACCAGACCCGCTCGTCCGGGCGGACCAGTTTCACGCCGATGGCCATCGGCAGTGCACACCCCATGGTTCCGGCACCGCCCGATGTGAACCAGCTGTTGGGCGTTTGAAAATTGTAGAACCGGGCCAGAATCATCTGGTGCTGACCCACGTCGGCAACGATGATATCTCTGCCGCCGGTCACATCCGACAGTTTGCTGACAATGGTTTTCATCAGCAGCTGTCCCTCCTTGCCGACCCCGCTAAGAATTTCTTCCTGAATTTCTTCGGTAATTTCACCACGAAAGTGCTCGATACTCTCAAACCAGAGTCGCCTCGGCTTGGATATCAGTTCGGGGTTCTTGATTAATTGGTGGAGTGCTCCGGAAACACTTGCATTTATCGCCACGGATGTCTTGACGTTTTTATCGATTTCCGAGGGATCGATTTCGACGTGGATGACGTCGGCCGTGGCGGCAAACGTTGCCAGATTACCGGTCACTCTGTCGTCGAAACGCATCCCTAACGAGATGATCAGATCGGCATTCAATAGGGCCCGGTTCGATTCAACCGTCCCGTGCATTCCGACCATGCCCAGACTCAGCGGATGGTCTACCGGAAATGCCGATAGCCCGTGCAGGGTGAACGCAACTGGAAGGTTGGCCTTTTCGGCAAACCACTTCATAACCTCACCGGCGTCGGCGGCTATGATACCGTGACCGCAAAGAATGATCGGCCGTTCGCTCCGGTTGATCAGCGCCACCGCCCGGCGGATGGCATCTCGATCGGGATGGGGTGAATGGAGCACGCCGGCAAGGCTTGGATCGAAAGCAACTGGATCGAAACGATAGCCGTCGGCGGATTCCTGGTTTTGGACGTCCTTTGGGATGTCGACCAATACCGGCCCCCCACGGCCGACAGTGGCAACAAGGAATGCTTCGTGAATCGACTCTTCGATCGTTTCCACGCTCAGCGGCATGTAAGTTTGTTTGGTCAGGGGCATCATCACACCCACGACATCGCTCTCCTGGAACGCATCCGTTGCAATCACGCCGGTGGGAACCTGGCCGGTAATGGCAACGAGCGGAACCGAATCCATACCGGCGTCGGCAATACCCGTGACCAGGTTCATGGCCCCCGGACCCGAAGTGGCCATGCAGACCCCGACCTGGGGATTCGCGGTGGACAGCGAGGCCCGGGAAACCCCCTGGGCCATAAACGCAGCGCCCTGCTCGTGACGCGACATGATAAAGGAAAAGGCTTTCTGCTTTTCCATCTCGTCGAATACCGGCATGATGGCGCCGCCGGTGTAGCCGAAGACGTACCGGACGCCCTTGTCTATTAACGCTTTTATGACCAGCTCCGAACCTTTCATTGTCACTCTCTTTTCCTGCATGTTAGATTTGAAATCACCTGTTGATGTCGGAACGAAATCCGTATTTCACATCCGGGGCGGTGAATATGGAAAAGTGACCTATATACAATAGAAATATAGCCGTCAATCACATCTCTTATTAAACTGGTAATCCATTAGTATAATGGCAATGTCTCGTATTGCTACCCCCGGCAAAAAATTCATTCGAAACGAACTGTTATTCTATCGGATTTTCAGATTTTGGCAGAATGTTTTCAATGCCATTGACAACAGAGGCGCTAATTGGCATTTTTACGATTTAGTGATAAATTAAATGATCGGGTTTATTGCCAAATGACAGGGCTCCTCTTGTGATTTAGGAGGGCGACACAACACTCGCTATTTGAAGCAGAGAAAAAAACATGGGAAAAACGCTGTTTGAAAAGATATGGAACGCACATACCGTAAAGGAACTGCACGACGGGGCAACCGTGGTTTACATCGATCGCCACCTGGTTCATGAAGTCACCAGCCCCCAGGCATTCGAGGGACTGCGCCTGGCCGGCCGCAGAATCAGGCGTCCCGACTTGTCGTTCGCAACCATGGACCACAATGTTCCAACTACCACGGACCGGCTGACGATAGCCGACCCAATCTCCCGAGCCCAAGTGGAAGCCATGATACAAAACTGCGAGGAATTCGGTGTCACATTGTTTGGTCTGGGACACAAGTACCAGGGAATCGCTCACATCATCGGCCCAGAATTAGGATTGACGCTGCCAGGCCTGACCGTGGTCTGCGGTGATTCTCACACCTCGACCCACGGCGCTTTCGGCACTTATGCGGTTGGAATCGGAACCTCGGAAGTCGAACACGTGCTCGTCACCCAAACCCTCATACAAACCAAACCACGCACGTACAAAGTGGAATTTTCCGGTAAACCGGGACCCGGCATCTATTCAAAAGATTTTGTACTGAAAATGATCGAAACCATCGGCACGGCTGGTGGAACGGGTCATGTGCTTGAATACTGCGGCGAAGCCGTGCGTGCCCTATCGATGGAAGCCCGCATGAGCATCTGCAACATGAGTATCGAGGCGGGCGCCCGGGCCGGCATGATCGCCCCCGACGAGACGACTTATGCCTACATCGCTGCAGAAAACCGCCCGTATGCACCTCGGGGTGAAGAACTGGATCGGGCCATTGCCTACTGGAAAACACTGCCTAGCGACGACAATGCAGTTTTTGATCGCAGCCTCACCATCGACACCGGCCAAATCGCCCCCCAGGTGACCTGGGGAACCAACCCGGGAATGGTCATTGACATTGACCAACCGATTCCCGAAACAGACCAGGCCGGCGCCTATAACCGGGCGGACGCCGAAAAAGCTCTGGCGTACATGGGACTAACTCCCGGTACTTTCTTGACCGACATCAATGTCGATGTCGTCTTTATCGGCAGTTGCACCAACTCTCGGATCGAGGACCTGCGCATAGCCGCCGGGATATTGAAGGGCCGAAAAAAAGCCAACCACGTTCAGGTGTTGGTGGTACCGGGCTCTCAGCAGGTAAGGGAACAGGCCGAAGCAGAAGGACTCGACAAAATCTTCAAGGAGGCCGGCGCCGAGTGGCGCTATGCCGGATGCAGCATGTGCCTGGGCATGAACCCGGATCAGCTGCGGCCCAGGCAGCGCTGCGCATCGACATCCAACCGCAACTTCGAGGGGCGCCAAGGTAAAGGCGGGCGCACTCACTTGGTCAACCCTCATATGGCGGCGGCGGCGGCCGTGGAAGGCAAGTTCGTCGACATCCGCAAATGGCCGGCGGTTTGATGGCGTTGAGAAAAAATTGTGAAGAGAATTCTCATCGCCTTCGAGTAACAGCAAACCGTGTCCTGAAAAATGCCATCGCTCGACTGTCAGCGCGAAAGCGGACACGGTGAAACAACCCTCTACCGATCGAAGGACCTCGCATGGAATCTTTTACGAAGCACACCGGAATTGTGGCCGCGTTGAACCGGTCAAACGTGGATACGGATCAGATCATACCCAAACAGTTTCTGAAGTCGATCAAACGAACCGGCTACGGACCGAACGCTTTCTTCGATTGGCGCTACACGGATGACGGTGATCTCAATGTCGATTTTGAACTCCATCAACCGCGGTTCGAAGGGCGTTCCATTCTGGTGGTTCGCAACAATTTCGGCTGCGGGTCGAGCCGGGAACACGCGGTATGGGCCCTGTTTCAGGACGGCTACCGGGTCGTCATCGCTCCTTGGAAAGAATTCAACGGCCAACGGGAGCCCGGTTTTGCCGATATTTTCCGCAGCAACGCCGTGAAAAACGGTCTCCTGACCGTGGAGCTTTCCAGTGAAGAGGTGGACCAAATATTCGACCTGGTTACCGCCAACGAAGGCCTGCAGGCCACGGTCGACCTGATCTCGCAGAGCATCACTTTTCACACACCGGAACCGAAGCTCTTCCGCTTCGAGATAGATGAAAGCAGCAGGGATCGACTCATCGGCGCCCTGGATGACATTGCCCTGACCCTCCAGCATGAAGAAGACATCACGCGCTTTGAATCCAAGTACGATGCGATGCTGCCGGTAAGGTCAAACCCTTGAGTTTCGTACTCATCGTGATCTTGGCGTTGAGAACCCGGCTGACCGGGCAGCCCGCCTTGCCATACGGCTGATGCATTGCGTTTCATGATTGACTCCTTTCAAACCTTGCCCCACTCCCTTAAAGCGGGTGGGGTTCTATGGGTTGATAATGAATTCATTCAACGCCATGAGGTTCGGCTCGCGATCCCGGGTCCACTCGTAGAATGAATTCAGCACTGCCAACTCCTGCATCGGCCCGAGATCCATAAGCTTGTCCTTGTCGATGCAGCGGCACCACTAATGCTAGAATTTTGGCCGCTTCGCGAAAACCGCTGTTTGCGAAACCAGGCCAAATCGATGGTGCGCTTGTTGCAATCTATCAAGCCGCTTATCTCACGAACGGTTTTCAGAAGAGTTGAAAAATGACCGCAGTGAACGGCAAATCCGGCACCACCCGAAAACTTCTGGACACGTTGCGCCGTTCCGCCTGGCCGCTTTTTCTCACCGGTGTGTTCTACCGGATCATCGCCGTCACTCTCCTTACCCCATTGGTCAGCGGGTTGACCTGGGCGCTGCTTGCCGGAAGCGGCCGGAGCACCATCGTCAACGAAGAGATTGCGACCTTTTTCCTCGAACCGATCGGTCTCATAACGCTCGTCGTCCTGGCCGCCGTCAGCCTGACCCTGATCGCACTCGAACAGGCCGGCCTGATGGCCATCGTGTTCGTGACCGGCCGATCAGGCTTTTACAGAGCACTCGATGCTCTGAAGCTGGCATTCTTCAGATCGACCGCCACCCTAAGTCTGGCGGGGCGAATCGTTCTGCGTGTCCTGTTGCTCGGCATCCCATTCCTGGCTCTGGTCGGACTCGTATACTTTCTTATGCTGACCGGTCACGATATCAACTATTACCTGACGCTGCAGCCGCCGGCCTTCAAAAGGGCCCTCGTTCTGGTGGCCCTGATTGGACTGGGATTCACCATTGCTTTCATCCGGTTGGCCGCCGGCGTGGTGCTGTCCCTCCCAATCCTTTTGTTCGAATCAAAATCAGCGCCCAACTCCTTGCGCGAGAGCGGTCTCAGAACCCGCGGACATCACGTGCGGTTTGCAACCGGAATTTTTATCTGGGCCGTGGCCGTCATGACCGCAACCGCTGTCACCGCGACCGTCTTCGTGTGGCTGGGTCGCCTGCTTGCCCCTGCCCTCGTCGTCCATACAACGCTGCTTGTGCTTGTGTTTGGCGGGCTGTTCTTGTCCTTCAGCCTCTCGCAGCTTCTGGTCAGCATAGCGGCAACCGCTAGTTTCAGTGTGTTGGTTATGAGGTGGTATGACGAGCTCTCGCCGGTCAGGTCTGAATCGAGTGGACTCCCGCCGGCTGTCCGGAATGCCGAACGGAGTCCCATGCCCCGTATCTCCGGCCGCGCGTTTATCGCCGGAACGCTGCTGACGTTTGTCCTTGCCATGGTCACGGGTTGGCTGTTGCTTTCCAGGGCCGATCTAAAGGATCGAACCGAGATCATCGCCCATCGCGGAGCGTCGGCTGCAGCCCCGGAAAACACCATGGCCGCGATTGAGAAAGCGATCGCCGACGGTGCCCATTGGGTCGAAATCGATGTGCAACGGACCGCCGATGACAATGTGGTCGTCATACACGACCGCGACTTGATGCGGGTTGGCAACCTACCGGTTGTCGTCACCGAAGCTCCTTTGGCAGACATCGCGGAGGTGGACATCGGCAGTTGGTTCGGCGCCTCCTTTGCAGATCAGCGTCTGCCGACGCTCGAACAGGTGCTGATGCGCTGCAGGAGGGCGATAAAGGTCAACATCGAGCTCAAGTATTATCAGTGGGACGACCGTCTCGCGCGCAGAGTGATCGTCATCGTGGAAAAAACAGGGATGGAAAACGACATCGCGGTCATGTCATTGAAATCGGAAGCCGTTCGCCAGGTTAAAAAAATACGTCCCGATTGGCAAGTGGGATTGTTGAGTGCTGCTGCACTGACCGACCTGGCACAGGTGGAAGCCGATTTCCTCGCGGTTCATTCCCGTATGGCCACGCCGGGATTCGTCCGCCGCGTCCAGGATGCCGGTAAGTCGCTGCACGTATGGACCGTCAATGACGCCGTCGGCATGATGAAGATGTTCGATCTGGGCGTAGATGCGCTGATCACCGACAAACCGGCCCTGGCTGCCCGCCTGCTTGTGCAGCGGGAGAGATTGAATCCCGCCGAACGCGTGCTGACCGCCGCTGGTTTTCTGGTCACGGGGGAACCCGAGCACGTCGATCCTGCCACCGACGGTTTTTGAATGGATT
>JARFQH010000309.1 GCA_029287875.1 Desulfobacteraceae bacterium
GGGACCGAGACAATCCTGGTGGTCGACGACGAGGAGTATATCCTCAAAGCCTGCCGGGCCATGCTCACCGACCTGGGCTACGCGGTCCTGACGGCACGCAGCGGCAAAGAGGCGACGGCTATCTTTCGCGAACTCGACGCGCAGATCGACCTCGTGATCCTCGACATGATCATGCCCGAGATGGACGGTCGTGAGACCTTCGAGCGGTTGAAACAGATTGATCCAGCTATCAATGTCTTGATCTCGAGCGGTTACAGCATCGAGGAGATCGCTTCCGACATGCTCGCCTTGGGATGTGATGACTTCATTCAAAAGCCGTTCGACATGTATCAGGCATCAAAAATGATCAGAAACGTGCTGGATGGCAATTCAACCGCCGTATAGAACATTTTTGTTTTTTTATATCTATTTTTCTACATTTTCGTAAGCCACACCAGGGGATCACCGCCGGCTTTTGCCACCGGCGAAACCCGGTTGCCTTCCGAGCGCATGTCGTTGTCGACCGGATCCGGTGTGATACGCTCCTTTCCGGGAGGACCGATAGCCCGGCCGGTGACTAAAGGAGTCGTGACCAGACCGAGACGGTTGCCTCCCGTACGCGTGAGTTTTAAACCTGTTGGGACGAACAAACCGTTTTTTGAAACCCGGTTTTCCTAATCCGTGCCGAGGGCGAAATTTGTGATTTCCCTTGTATCCGTACGGGAAGTATCCATACGGATACGGCCAATACACATAGCCGCTCCTGTATCTAACCGTCGCGGCTGCTCCTTCCGTTACGGAGGCATCATCATCGGCTTCAATTGGGGGTGCTTCGGGCAGCGCCGCAAGCCGATCTTTCAGCTCGCCTACCTGCTCACGAAGGGCTTCGATCTCCTCAGCAGCCGACTGCAGTTGCTCGGATTCCAATGCCCTGTCCTCGTCGTCGGCCCGGTCGGTTTCGGCCTCGTTAAACACCGTGTCTTCGTCCGCCTCCGGTGTTTCCATGAAGACCTCGGCTTTCTCGGGCGGCGAATAGTTCGTGAAATTTTTCACCCCGTTCTCATCCGTCCAGAAATAAATGTCGGCCGACGCGATCGGGACCGTGACACCGGCTATGGCGAGCATTCCTATCAGTAGAATGGACCGCATCTTTACCCCTCAAATGTGATGGAAACCGGTTATCCGCCGAGATAATGCCCCATCCTCTCCCGCCACAACTTTTCATTGACAACGTTCACGTCGCCGCAGTCGTCACGGGTGGCCAGGATCATACCAAAGTCTTGCGCCGCCATGTTGCCGCAGGCATCACCCGACCACTCCTTGAAGTCCGGGCTGACGCCAATAAAGGCCTGCAACCGCTCCGCATCCACCGGAACGCGGCACCCGATATCCGGAATCACGATGGTGTCACCCTGCTCTTTTTTGTTGTGAACGAAATAGGCAATCACGAAAATCTCCTTCCAATAGACCTTTCTCAAGAGCGATGCCGTCACGAAACCAACAACCGTTTCATCGAGATTAAAAATAGGAATTTTCCTTTTTGATTTCGGCAAACCCCACCAAAGCCTGGGGGCCGCCGAAATAAAATTATTGATTCAACCCACTTTATTCTAATAAGAATGACGATGCAGAATGTCAAAATTTGGGAAATCGTTTACCGATAAAGGCCGATTGTCAGGATCAGGTCAATCTCAGTCACTCTTTCTGAATCAATTTGCAAAGGTCTATGCCCATTAAATTCGTTGCTTTTTACGGAACCTATAACCAATGAAACACATTCTATATCGGCCCCGGCAAAAAGTCACCCTGCCGTTTTGGCGAAACAAATCGTTGGAAGAAATGACTGCCGAACAATGGGAGTCCCTGCGCGACGGTTGCGGGATCTGCTGCCTGGAAAAACTGGAGGATTCCATCTGGAAGGAAGGGTTGGAATGCAAAGCGAAGGGCCACGAGAAATCAACGGGCAGGCACAGGCGACGAATCGAGAATGGCCCTCAGAGGGGCGGTCGGCGGTTCAGTACGTCCCGCACTTTACGGAGCAGGGCATTCAGCGGATAGGGTTTACCGATGAACTCGCAACCCGCAGCAGCGATCGTCTCGCACAGGTCGCCGTCAGGCGGATATCCGCTGGTAAGGATAAGCTTGATGCCCGGTTTCAGCCGCACCATTTCGGTCAGGCACTTCTCCCCGCCCATCCCGGGCATATTCAGGTCGAGGACGACCAAGTCGATGCACTCACCATGCGCCCGGTAGGCTGCCAGGGCCGCTTCGCCGCTTTCGGCGGTCAGCGCGTGATAACCGTATAGCTCCAGAACTTGTTGGCCCAGGGTCACAAGGGCGGGGTCGTCGTCGACAATCAGCACGGTTTCGTCACCGCCGAGCAGATCCCCTTTTTCGTCTGTTCGCTGCGCGCCGGCCGACGTTCCGGCAGCCCGGACCGGGAAATACATGCTAAACTCCGTCCCGCGTCCCTCATCGCTGGCGCACTCGATGCTGCCGCCGTGGTTCTTAACGATACCGTACACCATGGAAAGACCCAAGCCGGAACCTTCCCCGACACCTCTGGTGGAATAAAAAGGCTCGAAGATATGCTGCCGGATTTTATCATCCATTCCGGAACCCGTGTCGGTCACCGACAGATGTACGTATTCGCCGGTCGGCAGATCCGGGTGGGCTGCACAGCCTGCAAGGTCAACAAAGACGTTGCGGGTGGCGAACGTCAACTGCCCCCCGTCGGGCATGGCCTGCCGCGCGTTGAGTGCCAGGTTCATGAGCACCTGTTCGATCTGAACATCGTCGGCGGCAATCTCCGATAGATTTTCGGCCAGTGCAAGCCGGATATGGATCATCTTGGGCAGGGTGCGGTCCAGAATCTTTTTGACCAGTCGGATCAGGATGTTGAGGTTGGTCGGCTGCAGCCGGCTTTTGACCCTGCGGCTAAAGGCCAAGAGCTGGTGGGTCAGCGAACCGGCCCGGCCGGAGGCCCTTTCGATGGCGTTGAGCATATCCACATCCGGATGATCGGCCGGCTTATTCATCAGAAGCAGCTGGGTGTATCCCGAAATGGCCTGCAGGAGGTTGTTGAAATCATGGGCCACACCACCGGCGAGGATTCCGATCGCCTCCATCTTCTGGGCTTGCTGAAGTTGAGCATTCAACCGTCGCCCGGCTTCTTCCATCTTTTTACGGTCGCTGATGTCGGTGAAGTGTTCGATGCGGCCGCCGGCAAACACGCCGGTCTGAATCGCCTGGCTGCGATGCTCGAGCCAACGCTCGCGGCGCGGCCCGCCGGGCAGCACATGGCACTCGAAGGGCTCCGCAAGGCTGCCTTCGGCGAGGGTTGCCGTGAGTCTATGTGCCAATTGCCGAGAATCCTCGACGATACCCCTGTAATGCCGCTCGATGACCTTACGGTAATTTTTTCCGATCAGAGAATCCTTTGCCAATCCAAAATAACGCTCAAGGGCCCGGTTAACCCAAACGACTTTCGCGTCGACATCCAGAATGATTAAACCGACGGTCGATCCGTCCAGGACCTCACCGATCACGGCGCCGTAATTCGGAACCGTGGCCGTCGGCTCCGACCCTTTATCCCGAGGCCCGGAAAGGCCGGGTGCGTTTATTCGGGCGCTTTTCTTCGGCCTGACGTCGATAGCCGAATCCTTACCGTTGCCGTCCGCCGCAAACGACGGTTTAGAAACACGTCGATCGGGTAACGGGTTACACAGAAGCTCACGCACAGACAACGGTTTGCGGGTCATTTGAGGTCCAGAAAAGTCGGTCAAAAACAGGTACGTTGAACGGTTGAAGACGGACGGGTATTTTGGAAGCAATTTAGGTGCCAGACTAGTATTTTTTTAATTTACGCAATTTCAATACGTTATCTACTATAAGAGCCGCAAATCGTCCACGGAAACCATTAAAAGTGTCAAATTTTTGAATTACAGACCGGATGGCAATCGCACCTGCACCTGTTGTTCGGCATTTCGTTTTAGGATATACTATGCGCATGATTTAATTGTCACTCACAGGCCGTTCGACCAACCGACAACCGAGAAAGGGACCGGCACCCTTTTCATGCGCTTGATCCGATGATGATAAAAACCAGTGATGAGACAGAGGACCTGAAGAAACTTCTGAAGCAGGAAAAGTGCAAATCCAGGCAATTGAAAAAGGCTCTTCGGGAGAGTGAAGAAAAATACCGAGAGATTTTCGAGATCATCACGGACATTCATTTTTCGGCAAGCCCGGAAGGCAAGATCATCGACATCAGCCCCTCGGTCGTGAATAGCTTTCCATACCGGCGCGAGGATCTGATCGGAAAATCGTTGCCGGATTTCTTCCTGAAGTCGTCCGAGCGCTCGGCCTTTCTGTCGCAGCTGGGAGACGATTCGCGCATTGCCGATTTCGAGTTCCAGTCCGAAGGATCTGACCGGCGGATCCGCCATTACAGGATCAGTGCCTCCCACAAGCCGCGCCGCGGCCGACAGAAGATTCGCGTCACCGGCCTCATCCGCGATGTCACCGCGCAAAAGGAATCCGAAGCAGAACTCGAAAAAAGCCGCGCGCAACTCAACCAGGCACAAAAAATGGAGGCGCTCGGCACGCTGGTCGCCGGCGTCGCCCACGAGATCAACAACCCGATCAACCTGATTATCTACAACACACCGCTGCTCCAGAAGGTGTGGAGCGATCTGCTGCCGGTCCTGAAAGCGCATGTGGACGAAACTCCGCATCGAAAATACGGCGGGCTGACCGCCGATTTTCTGGAACAGAACCTGCTGCAACTCATCGGCGACATCGATATGGCCGCCGGCCGGGTTGCCAAGATTGTCACCGACCTCAAGAATTTCGCCCGCCTGTCGGGCGCAGCCGAGAAGCAGCCGGTCTCGGTCAACGAAGCCGTCTCCAACGCCATGCGGCTGGTCCACACCACCGTGCGCAACGCCGGCGTCACGATCGAGACACAGCTGACCGAGGACTTGCCGCTGATCAGCGGCAATCTCCAAAACATCGAGCAGATCGTCGTCAATATTTTGATCAATGCCGTCCAGGCCATCGACCACTCGCAAGGGAGGATCCGGATCGAAACCGGCATCCGGCCGGCGGACGGCCGGCTGCACCTTTCGATCGCCGACAACGGCAAAGGGGTCGACCCCGTTTTGATTGAACGTTTGTTCGATCCCTTCGTTACCGACAAACAGACTCGAGGCGGAACCGGACTCGGCCTTTCGGTCTCCTACAACCTGGTCAAATCTCACGGCGGCGACATCAACTTTGAAAGCAACCCGGGGAAAGGCACGATTTTTCACATCGACTTTCCGACGCTGGTCACGGGCAAGCCGGCCAAAATCCTGATCGTAGACGACGACCCGGTGATAAGGCGCATGCTGAGCCGGGCCTTGACCAGCCGGTGCGCCTATCTGGTCGACGAGGCGGCCAACGGCATCGAAGCCTGCCTCAAACTCGGGGCCTGCCGTCCGGACCTTCTGGTTCTGGACATTTTCATGCCCGACATGGACGGGGTGGAAGTCTGCCGCGCCTTGAAGAAGAACCCCGCACTGGCCGAGGTAAACGTGATCGTCACCACCGGACATCCTCAGCACCCGAAGCTGGCCGAAGTCAACCGGCTGGGCTTCAAAAACATCCGCTCCAAGCCTTACAATGTGTCCGAACTTATTGAATTTATCGACAATATCTTGACTGCCTGACCAAATTCTTTTAAAATTAGGTAGTCGTTGACAAAATCTTAACCGAAATGTCTCAATGGAATCGATACCCGACAAAGCCACGCCAATATTAGTGGTTGATGATGACCAGGGACTTCTTCTGAGTATCAAGGCGACGCTGCTCAGCGCCGGCCTGCCGGAACCGGCCCTGGTTTCCGACAGCCGTCGGGTGGTCGATCTCGTCCAAACCCACGACTTCAAGGTCATCCTCCTCGACCTGGTGATGCCGCACGTCGGCGGGCTTGAGCTCCTGCGGCAAATCAACGAAACACACCCAAACATCGCGTGCATCGTGGTCACAGCGATCGATCAGGCCACCGCGGCCGTTCAAGCCATGAACCTCGGCGCCTTCGATTACCTCGTTAAACCGCTCAATGGCGAGAAGTTGACCATCGTCATCAACCAGGCCCTTGAGCGTTTCAATCTAAAGCACGAACTGTCTCTGCTTTCGCCAAGCCAATCCTTCTCACAGCTCAAGAGTCCGGAGGCGTTTCGTGACATCGTTGCCGAAGACGAGGCCATGGCGCTGGTTTTTCGTCAGGTCGAAACGGTCGCTCCGACCGACTACAGCGTCATCATCAACGGCGAGTCGGGTACCGGCAAGGAAATGCTGGCCCGGGTCATCCACCGGCTGAGTCGGCGCGCCCACATGCCTTTTCTGGCCGTGAACATGGCGGCCGTGAGCAAAACCATATTCGAAGACGAATTCTTCGGCCACGCCAAGGGCGCCTTCACAGATGCGGTCAGCGACAAAAAGGGGTTTTTCGAGGCCGCCGGCGGCGGCACACTTTTTCTCGATGAAATTACCGAACTGGAGCCCTCATTGCAGGGCAAGCTGCTGCGGGTGATCGAAGAGCGCGAGTACTACCGGCTCGGCAGCACGGATGTGCGCAACGTCGACTTGCGCATTGTCGCCGCCACCAATCGCGACATCACGGCGGAAATCGAAAACAACCGCTTCAGGGCCGACCTGTTCTACCGATTGAACATGTACAACATCAAGGTGCCGCCCTTGAGGGAGAGAAAAAGGGATATTCTGCCGCTGGCCCGCCACTTTACCCGGCTGCATGCCGAAGCCAACTGCAAAAGCATCGCCACCATCGATCCGCAACTCGCCGAAGCCCTGTCCGCATATTCCTTTCCGGGCAACGTGCGCGAACTCGAGCATATGATCGCCGGTGCGGTTCTGCTGGAGCAGGGAGCGGTACTGAGCCTGCCGTCGGCCCCCGAGTTGGCGGCACAGTTTAAAACCGCCGCAAGGACAAACGGCGGTTTTCTGACCCTGGAAGAGCTCGAAAAACAACACATCCACGCCGTGCTGGCGGCGACCGGGGGCAACCGCGCCCGGGCGGCCGAAATCCTGGGAATCAACACGTCCACCGTTTATCGCAAAATAGAAAAATACGGCATAGGCGAGCACCTGTCGAAACCAATGGGATAGAAGCCAAAATGGAATATGATCAGATTACCGATAACGCTATCAAGAAAGTCTTCGAATCTCTGATCAAGTCAAAAATCCTGATTAAGCTAAGACTGTCCGATACCGATTACGAGCAATTGACCGTCCTGACCGGCTTCCGCAGGAAGCTGAACCGCACCTTTTTTCTGCTCGGCTATCCGGATGGATTCAAAGAGGCTGCCGGAAACAAGGACGCGTGGGAAATCGACTTCGAGTTCACCGGTCCCGACAGGATTCCGTATTCATTTTCCACAACCGGTGGAGAGATTTACCAAAACCAACTCTGCCTGCCCTTCCCCGACTTGGTCTATCGCAATCAGCGTCGCAAATTCTTCCGGCTCGAGGCGCCCGAGGGCACCATGGTCGAATTCGTCTAC